>JAQTOL010000006.1 GCA_028748945.1 Paludibacter sp. | reverse complement strand
CAACAATGACTGCTTCATTTTTCAATAAATTGATATATTGTTGATCTTTTGCCGACTGTACCATCTTTTTTTCTTTTATAGCCATGGGGAAAATGGAGGCTATAAAAATTGGCATCGAAACCGTAGCACCAACCCTGAATATGTTTTCACTAAAAGGTTGAGCCATTGTTGGGTCAGTCTTGTAGGCAAACAGTTCGTTGAGCGGCAACGGCAACATAGCTGTTGCCTTTGAGGCATAATCGTACCTTCCAAAGAGGTCTACATTAGGATAAAGCTTGCTGTAAGCCATTATTTTTCCGGCAAGTGCCTGATTCACCAGAATATCATCACTCATACTCGCAGGATGTGTCTTCAGTGAATCGAACAGTTGGCTGATGTGCTCTATTCCCTGTGCCTGAAGGAGCATGGGGAGTAGAAAAAAGATTAATAACGCATGTTTTTTCATATTTACCTCCTCTAATATGTAAGTACTTACTTATTTATTTGAAAAAAAAAATTTATTTCTTAAGCATTTTGAGAATTAGCTGCATCATTTTAGTACAATAATTATCAGCATAAAATTCACCATTGTGTAAAACCAAATCAATATTAAGCGATACCGGAATGCCCATATAAAGCATGGCAACACTCTCAACTGAAATGCTTTCATCCCATTTTCCGCTGGCAATTCCATCCAGGATAATCTTGCTGACCAGCATCTTTTGGTTATTAAATATTTGCTGGAGATTCATTTTAAGCATTTCATCATTATTATGGGATGCTTCCGAAAAAAGCAACATGGTAATTCCTTTGTTGTCAGTCAAATATTTCACGGTTTCACACAGGTAATCGTTTAATCGTTTTTCCGGCTCTAATTTCGAGTTGGCAATAGCACGCAATGAACCAATAAATTCATCCTGCACATCCTGTATAATCGAAAGTATAATATCTTGTTTAGTAGGAAAGTGCCTAAAAATAGATCCTTCGCTCATTCCTATTCGGTTGGCAAGGTTTCGGGTAGATAGATTTTTCAATCCATCGGTATAAATAATATCAAGCACTGCTTGCTTTATTTGTTCTTGCCTGATTTCGGTACTTTGTCGTGTCATGCTTGTAAGTAATTGCTTACAAAGATACAGCTTGGTTATTTATCTACCAACTATTTTTGCAATTATTTGCGAATTATTTTTTGCAAAATAGACAATATGCAGAATTACAACATATTAGAAATTTAAATTAGGCATATTTTTTTATCCGAAAACTAAAAGTGTGTTGTAATTTATATCATTTAGGAATAATTAGTTGACATCCTTGGTTTTCAGTATTTTTACTAATTCATCTTCGGGAAAAAATCCTTCGTGGCGGAAAAATTCCTTACCGTGTGCATCCAGGAAAACTTGAGTTGGAATGGCTTGGACATTGTACTTATCAGCCATTGGTTTACCCAGCTCAGTCCATACATCGTAAAATATCACTTTTACCTGCAATCCGTATTTATTTTCAATGGATTTCATAATGGGTTGCATCTGCCGACAAGGCACGCAGCGTACAGAACCAAGTTCTATAAAGGTTACTTTGTACTTTATAACCGGCTTCTTTTGTTCTGTGGATATTGCTGACTTAATTTGTCCATTGTTGATTAATAAAACTGTTGTCAGAAGAATCAAAACGATTGATAATCGTCTAAAATCGATTGCTTTCATTTCTAATGAATTTGAATGTCAATATTAAAATATATAGTTAAACAGAAATCCTACGATCATAATTCCACCACCCACAATGGCAATAAAAGTCAGAATCAACGGCATTTTCAATACTTTGCGTAGAATGATCATTTCGGGTAAAGAGAGTGCAATAACAGACATCATAAATGCCAGTGCCGTGCCAAGCGACGCTCCTTTTTCAATCAGTACCGAAACGATTGGAACAATACCCGCGGCATTGGAATACAACGGAATACCAATCAATACGGACAGCGGAACAGCATACCATACATCTTTACCCATAAATGAAGCCATAAATTCAGCAGGTACATAACCGTGTGCACCTGCACCGACCAAAATACCAAATGCCACATACAACCAAACTTTACCAACTATTTCTTTCACCGCATCGTAGCCCATAGTAATTCGTTGTGAAAACGTGATTTTTTCTTCGTCTCCTTCACCTTCGCCCAATTTGGTGGCATATACCCATTCTTCCACCCATTTTTCGAGTTTGAGTTTGCCAATAATCCAACCGGCAATAATGGCAATCGTCAAGCCAGTACTAATATAAATGGCTGCTACTTTCCACCCAAACATACCATACAGAAGTATTACAGCCACTTCGTTAATCATAGGAGCTGCAATCAGGAATGAAAACGTTACACCAAGCGGAACGCCCGATTCCACAAAACCAAGAAACAACGGAATAGCGGAACAAGAACAGAAAGGTGTTACTATTCCCAGCAAGGATGCCATAATATTACCCATAAATGTTGATTTGCCTTCCAGGGCTTTTCGGGTTCGTTCGGCAGTAAAATAACTGCGGAGAATTCCTACAAAGAAAATAATCAACACCAACAACATCAACACTTTCGGAAATTCAAATATAAAAAACCTGATTGTCTCGGTTAAATGAGCTCCTTTTGTCATTCCCGACACCGAGTCTATAAACCAATCGGTTACGGGTTGCAGATTGACATAAATTATATACCAGATTGGCAATAATATTAAGGCAATTTGAAAATTGCGCGATTTGAAAATTGGAAGATTCATAAAGATAATTTGAAAATGAAATAATTTGAAAATGTAGTGATTTGGAAATTATAGTTCGTAATAATACGAACAATTTGAATAAAAAATTTTGATTTAGCAATGACCGCATCCGCAAGTTGAAACCATTTTGAATTTTGACGCTGGCAGCATGGCATTAATATCTGACGAACAGCATTTACCTGAAGGAGTCATTTCTTTACAATCGTTTCCGGTACACGCACCGGTCATTTCCTGAATGTCTTTCAGCGTTTTTGCTCCATCAGAGATAGCTTTCTCAATTTCAGCTTTGCTAACTTGTTTGCAATGGCAAATAATTTCGTTCATAATATTTTAATTTGAAAATGAGATAATGTGTTGATTTGAAAATGAGATAATTACATGAAGAAAATAGCCGTATAATAAATCCCTACCACTATAAAAACAACGGAAACCACACGCCTGAACCATAATTCAAAGGTTTTGATTTGATTGTAAAGCTTGCCGACATTCCCTACCGCATAAGCCAGCAACCACGCAAATAGAATAACCGGTAAGCCTGTAGCAATGGCAAATAGAACAGGAAGATACAATCCACTTGCACTGGCAACAGTCATTGGAATAAGCATCACGAAATACAAGACTCCACTGTAAGGACAAAATGCCAACGCGAAAACCATTCCCAACAAAAGTGTACTCCAATAGCTGCCTTTGCTTTTTTCTCCAATTTTATCGGTTAAGCCGGAGAATCCGGGAAATTTGATTTTAATCACATCAAGCATAAATAATCCTATCAGAATAAGAACCGGACCCAGTATTTTTTCACCCCAACCCTGAAATAGCATCGAGATGTTCATTTTACTGGCACCAAAGAAAATAATAATTGCTAATCCTGTATAACTAATGGCACGTCCGAGCGTATAAACCAACCCGTTGATAAAAACCCGACGGCGATTTTCAATATCGCGACTGATAAATCCGATAGCTGAAATATTAGTCGCCAATGGACAAGGGCTGATGGCTGTCATCAATCCCAACAGAATGGCTGTCAGAAATGCGTATTGCGAGTTTTCTAATATATTTTGCAGTATCTCCATTACCCAATTGTAAATTGTAAATGAATAAATGGTAAATTATAAAAGCGGATCAATCGCTTTTTTCAACTCCGCTTTCAGCTTTTCCGGACTATTCAAAGCATACATAAAACCTTGTTCCGTTAAGTCAACACGTTTATTACCGCTAATCACTAACAATGCCTGACCTTCTGCTTTGCATTTTTTGGCTAATACTTCACTTCCCTTGTTATCTAAATTGACACCTGTAAATTTTACTTTGCCTGCTTTAATTTCTTTAGCATAGAGTGAAGCAACAGCTTTTTGCGATTCGGTTTCTACCGCCTGACAGGTCGCACAACGACGGGTAAAATGGAAATAATATACCTCTATTTTAGGTGATCCTGAAATTGTTGCTACTACTTTTTTCTGAGGATTTACAGCACTTACCGTGAAAAGCGACACAACGAATAATACAAATGCCGAGACATAAATAAGCTTTTTCATATCATGTAAATTTTATTGGTTAGTATTAGTTTTAATTCATCCATGGATGGGACACGGCCTTTTACAACTACTTTACCATCCACAACCAATGCCGGTGTGGTCATGATATTGAATTTCATAATTTCAACGATATCTTCCACTTTCGTAATGCTGGCATCGATTCCGTTTTGCTCTACAACTTCGCGTGTGGCTTTTTCAAGTGACTTGCACTTCGGACAGCCGGTTCCTAAAATTTGAATGTTCATGATTTAAAAATTTTTATGACCCCAAACCCCTAAAGGGGCTTAAAGACGTAGTTTATATTTTTTTTCTCTCGACGATAGATATCTAGATAGGGGTTAGGCTAGTTTAATTTTGTTTGTTTCATTCTCAGATACTTGTTCTTATTCCCCGCCATTTATCCCGATTTTTATCGGGAGGGGTTAGGGGTTTAACAACAGCTTGTTTTAGGTTTACAATCTGCAAAGAATGTGGCGAAATAGCTTTGTGCTTTTTCCCAGTTTTCCCGGTTAATACAGTATTTCACTTTGGGCGTTTCAATTTCTCCCTGAATCAGGCCGGCATCTTTTAATTCTTTCAGATGTTGGGATACCGTGGCTTTCGCTATCGGTAATTCATTGTGTATTTCGCCAAAATAGCAACTGTCCATCGAAGCAAGGTAATTCAATATAGTGATACGTGCCGGATGACCCATTGCTTTTGCAAACCGTGCAAGTTGTTCCTGATCAAGACCGTATTCTTTATTTTTAATTACATCCATGTTGAAATATATTTAAATGTTCGTAGTTCGCAAAATTACGAACAATAATTGAATTGGCAATAATAATCCGGTTTTTTAGCGAAATTTAATTTTAAAAGTAAATAAATACTTCTGAATGTATGATTTTTAAGCAAAATCCCTGTTAGAATTTTTTAGTATTTAAAATATTCACTACATTTGCTGAATTAATTTATAAAGCAAACCATAAAAACGAACGATATGAAATTCATTGTTTCAAGCACCGACCTATTAAGCCACTTACTGGCCATTAGCCGTGTAATAAACAGCAAAAATTCGCTTCCTATTCTTGACAATTTTTTATTCCAGCTTGAGGGGAATATGCTCACTATGACTGCTTCGGATATTGAGACTACATTGATTACATCCATGGAAGTTGAAACGGTTGAAGGCAGTGGTAAAGTAGCGGTTGCATCACGTTTGTTGTTGGACACATTACGTGAGTTTCCGGCCCAACCTCTTTCGTTCAATATTAATGATACAAATTTAGCGTTAGTGATTACTTCGGCTAACGGATCCTACAATTTTATCGGACAGAACGGGGATGAATATCCACGCATGCCACAACTTCAGGAAGATGCCCGTATGTTAACCTTACCGGTTTCTACCCTATCGTCCGGAATTTCGAAAACCTTGTTTTGCACCGCCGACGATGAATTACGTCCGGTAATGAATGGTGTTTTCTTTGATATTAGTGAGCAAGGTTTGACTTTGGTAGCTACCGATGCACATAAACTGGTTCGATACAAAACAGTTCATACATCAGCCTCATTGGAAGAAGGAGAAGAAACGGTGAATTTTATTTTACCGAAGAAACCGGCTACCATGTTGAAAAACATTTTACCAAAGGAATCCGGCGATGTTGAAATTCGTTTCGATAAAAAAAATGCACATTTTAAGCTGGGTAATTATACCATGATTTGTCGTCAGGTTGAAGGACGTTTCCCGAATTATAACGCGGTTATTCCTACTTCTAACCCCTATAAGATTATTATTGACCGGGTTACGTTGCTTAATGCTATGAAACGGGTATCGGTTTTCGCCAATCAGGCAAGCAATTTGGTAAAGCTGGCATTTAGTACCAACGAAATTCATATTTCGGCTCAGGATATCGATTTCTCTATTTCTGCTGAAGAAACAATTTCCTGTCAGTTTGATGAAGAGCCTATTAAAATCGGATTTAAATCGTCCTTCCTTATTGAAATACTTGGCAATATTAATTCCACGGATATCATAATGGAAATGTCGGATGCCTCAAGGGCAGGATTGATTCTTCCTTTTGAGAATGAAGAAGGAGAAGAAATTCTAATGTTGTTAATGCCCATGTTACTGAACGATTAATTAGAACCAAGAGTAAAGAATCAGGAATCAAGACTGGATTTGCTCTTTATTACAAATAGAATGCAAGGTCTAAGGTCGAAAGTCTTTAGACCTTGATTTTTTCCAAAACAATATAAAATACTATAAAAGAATCCATTGTAACCAAGTCCTGGCTCTTGGTTCCTGATTCTAAAATCTAAACAAAAATGAAACTCAAACTCAAAAATCCGATTGTATTTTTCGACCTCGAGACGACGGGAACCAATATTGTTTCCGATCGTATTGTAGAAATAGCCTATCATAAAGTATCGCCAAACGGTCGCGAGGAGACCAAAAGTATACGCATAAATCCGGAGATGCATATTCCGGAAGCTTCGTCGGCTATTCATGGAATTTATGATGCAGATGTAGCTGATTGCCCCACATTCAAGTCTGTTGCGAAAGAAATTGCACGCGATATTGAGGGTTGCGATTTAGCCGGATACAATTCGAATCGTTTCGATATTCCTTTATTAGCCGAAGAACTGCTTCGTGCCGATGTGGATGTTGATTTAATGAAACGCAAGTTCGTTGATGTGCAGGTTGTATTTCATAAAATGGAACAACGGACTTTGGGTGCTGCCTATAAATTTTATTGCGATAAAGATTTAGTGGGTGCCCACGGTGCCGAAGCAGATACCATCGCAACTTACGAAGTACTGCAGGCTCAACTCGACCGCTATCCGGAATTGCAGAACGATATTGAATTTTTGTCAAAGTTCACCACACAAAACAACAACGTTGATTTTGCCGGACGTATAATTTACAACGATAAAGGGGAAGAAATAATTAATTTTGGAAAATACAAGGGACAGAAAGTGGTTGACGTACTTAAAACAGACATCGGTTATTACGGTTGGATGATGAATAGTGATTTTCCCTTACACACCAAGAAAGTATTGACAAATATTAAACTCAGAGACTTTAATAAATAAACAGGCATTTGCGATCATATCGGGATTGTATACAGGAATTTATCGTTGCCTGCTACCTCAAATTTTCGGATAAGTAAAAAAATACCGGGGAATTTGGTATTTCTGTTAAAGTCACACTCAGGTATTTTGAAAAGCCTTTCTGGCACAATCATTGTTGCAAATACAGACGGTTTAAATGTCATCCCTGATTTTCATGAAGCTAATTAAAAATATATTTTTCATTCTGTCGTTAACGTGTTTGGTTTTACCCATATACAGTCAGGAGAATACGTCCACGCCTGAACGGACTCCCGAACAGGAGGCAAGCAGACAAACCGAAAAATTACAACAGGAATTAAACCTCACGGAAGAACAAAGCCGAAAAGTGTACGAAATAAATGTCCGTTATGAACGTCAACGCCAGATTTCGAATTCCCGGAGTGAGGCGATGGAACGCATAAAAAACAAAAATGCGGATATGCAAAAGGTCCTAACCGAAGAACAAAATAGCCGGTTGCAGAACAAACGGTATGAGCGTACAAGCATCGATTTACCCTCTTCGATTCGTAGCCCGCAAAAACTAAATTCATCCGGTTATTCTCCCACCACTGAATATCGAACCCGTACTTCTTCTCCTGTCACGTCATCCGACAGAAGCGTGCGAAGCAATTTCCGTGGAACAAGTACTCAAAACCAGGTCAGGACCGAATACCCTCAGTCTGTTCGCAGAAATACACCAACAACACAAGGGACACGCCGGATTCAGAGTAACCCGTCTTCAACCCGGTCTGCTGTTCCCTCATACAATCCACCGACAAGGACAGAAACAAATTCTGCTCCCCGAAGTTCGTCGACCTACTCAGCACCGACAAGAACGGAGACAAATACAGCTCCCAGAAGCTCGTCGAACGAGTCACAACCTTCAAGGACTCCAACCCCCTCCACGACCAATAGAAGGTGATTTTATATGTCGAATACCTGGTTTCGTTTCAAACAATTTACCGTTTTCCACCATCTGTGCGCGATGAAGGTAGGGATCGATGGCGTTTTGCTGGGAATCTGGGCATCGGTTGAAAATCCGCAAAGTGTACTGGACATTGGAACCGGCACCGGACTGATAGCCTTAATGATCGCTCAACGCAGTAACGCTAAGATTGATGCCATTGACATTGATGAGAATGCCGTTTTACAGGCAAAGGAAAACGTATCGAATTCACCCTGGCCGGATCGGATTCATGTCAGCGAAACTTCCCTGCAGAATCTGGCGAAAAATCCGGTTCGGCTTTATGATCTGATTGTTTCAAATCCTCCATTTTTCATCAATTCTACCAAAACTCCCACCGGCAACCGGACATTGGCCCGCCACACCGATTCACTTTCGCACGAAGAATTAATTGAAAATGCAACACTCCTCCTCAAACCAACCGGCAGAATATGTATTATTCTACCGGTCAATGTGGGTTTGCATTGCATTGCATTTGCTGTAAAAAAAGGTCTGTATTGTAGCAAACAGTGTACTGTCTACCCAAAGCCACAGGCTTCTGGCAAAAGATTATTACTTGAGTTCAGAAAGCAGCAGACCGAAAAAGAAGTTTCGGAACTGGTCATTGAAACGAATGAACGTTATCAATATTCACCGGCTTTTACCGAACTGGCAAAAGAGTTTTATTTAAAACTGTAAGCTAATTTTCAATTAAACAATTTCCAATTCCCAATTCATATTTCTAAGAAACCGTTGTTTGGAAACTAATCAACCAATTAACGAATCAACTTAACTACTTCCTACAACAATGCTTTCACTTTTGCTTCCAACACTGCTTTCTGAGTAGCCCCGATTTGTTTATCCACCACTTTACCGTCTTTGAAAAACAACATGGTAGGGATATTCCTGATTCCATAAGTATTCGGAGTCTCAACCTGTTCGTCAACGTCCATTTTTCCAATGAGTACCTGACCTTCATACTCTTTGGCCAGTTCTTCCACAATCGGGCCGACCGTACGACATGGACCACACCACTCGGCCAAAAAGTCAATAACTACAGGTTTTCCACTGTTAATCATTTCTTTGATGTTTGCATCAGTAAATTCTAAAGCCATAATACTTTTAATTAAAAGTCTTCTTCGTCTCCGACGGGGACTGAAAGACCGGGTTTATATAAATATCTATCAAATTAAATTCTAAATAGTTTCTTTAAAACAGCTATAATCGGATATAGTTTTATATTTGAAACAAATAAGCTTATTTATAAAATCTATAGACCAATACTTGTATGTTTCTTTATTTTATTGCATGTCAGCAGGTCCGTCGAACACTTAAATCGCTTTATAATCAAGAATTCCCTGATCGCGAGCCCGCTTTAATATGTGATACACCGATTTATTGATTTGGAAACGATACTGACGGGCAAAAAGCATGACTTTATTCGGAGATTCCTCATCCACTACCTGAATATAAAGATTCACATTCCCTTTATTCTTTGTAACCATATCGGTGAGTTCAACGGCAAAATCCTCCGTCAATTGTTGCAACGGAATTGTAAGTGTCAGTGTATTGACCAATTGATCTTTCACATCCGAGAAAACGTCAATCTTCTGAATTTTCAGTTCCAGTTCCTTCGGTATATTCTGATCGCTAGCAGCCGGTTTATTGTATTTATAATCCGAACCTCTTTCCTGTACCACAGCATGAATTAAAAGATACAAATCTTTAATCATGTATTTACCGAATTCAATATAGTTTTTCCCGAATAAGGCAAATTCATGTGCTCCTACATAATCTTCAATGGTAAGAATTCCATAAGCATTTCCGGCTTTGGAAGTGCTGTGCCTGAAATTGGTTACCATCCCTCCTATCTTCAACGCTTTACCCAGCAACAGATTAAGCTCTTTTAAATCGGCTGTCGTGCAGTTGCATATATTGTTTATTTCAAACTCAAATTCGTCCAGGGGATGAGCCGAGAGATACATACCAATTAAATCGCGTTCTTTATTCAGTTTCTCCAACGGGGACCACTCCGGCGCATAAGGAATCTCCGGTTTTGAAATTTCCACCGCATCAAGACCTCCAAAAAGCGAGTTCCGGCTCATAGACATGTCCGTTTGGTATTTGTTTCCGTAACGCAAAATGGTTTCCAACACCTGCTCCCCCTTGCTGTTTTCTACAAATAACTGCTCACGCCGCACATCCGAGAATTCATCGAAAGCTCCTGACAATGCCAGACTTTCCACGGCTCTTTTATTACAGGAAGTCAGATTCACCCGCTCGATAAAGTCGAACATGCTTTTGTATTTTCCGTTTGCTTCACGTTCGGCCACGATGGCTTCCACAGCTCCTTCACCAACGCCTTTCACGCCACCTAACCCGAAACGGATATTTCCTTCGGCATTCACCGTAAAAGTCAGATCACTTTCATTTACATCCGGTCCCATGACACTCATGCCGAGATTTTTACACTCGTCCATGAATTTACCGACCTCGGTAATGTCATCCTTGTTGCGCGTTAAGTTGGCAGCCATAAACTCCGCCGGATAATTCGCTTTCAGGTAAGCGGTTTGATAAGCTATCCACGAGTAACAGGTGGCATGCGATTTATTGAAAGCATATTTGGCAAATTCCGCCCAGTCACTCCAGATTTGCTCCAGTTTTTCCTTCGGACCAAAACCGTTTAGCTGGCAGCCGTCCATGAATTTCACTTTCAGGGCTTCCATTTTATCCACGAGTTTTTTACCCATTGCCTTACGCAATTCGTCGGACTGACCACGGGTAAAGCCGGCCAGATCGCGACTCAGAAGCATGACCTGTTCCTGATACACGGTAATGCCGTAGGTATCTTTCAACCTTTTTTCCATAATCGGAAACGGATACTCTATCTTTTCACGACCGTGTTTCCGGTTGATAAATTGAGGGATATATTGCATCGGACCCGGACGATACAAAGCATTCATGGCAATCAAATCCTCAAACTGGGTGGGTTGAAGATTAATCAAATGCTTTTGCATACCGGCCGACTCAAACTGGAAAGTTCCTACAGTCAATCCTTTGCTGAACATTTCGTAGGTTTTGGCATCGTCAATCGGAATGTCATCAATATCCAGATCAAATCCTTTCGATTTCCGGATATTCGCCAACGCTTCTTTGATAATGGAAAGGGTTTTCAATCCCAGAAAGTCCATCTTGATCAATCCGATTTCTTCAATAACCGAACCTTCATACTGCGTTACCAACATTTCCTCGTTGGTTTCCTTGTCGATCGCCGTGCTGAGCGGAACCAGATTGGTCAAATCATCCGGACCGATAATGACACCGCAGGCATGCACACCCACCTGACGTACCGTTCCTTCCAGCATTTCGGCATAACGCAGGGTACTTGATAAATTCTGGTCGTTCGAATTCCGGGCCAACTGAAGTTCGGGAACATATTTCAGGCAATTGGCAATATTTACTTTAGGAGATTTACCATCGGCACCTTCGGGGAATTTATCGGGTATCAGTTTCGTCAGGCGGTCGGCTTCGGCCAATGGCAAGCGTTGCACACGCGCCACATCTTTAATGGACGATTTGGTAGCCATGGTTCCATAGGTAATGATATGAGCCACCCGTTCCTTACCGTATTTCTCCGTTACCCAACGCAACACCTGCCCACGTCCGTCATCATCAAAGTCAATATCAATATCGGGCATGGAAATACGGTCGGGATTGAGGAAACGCTCGAACAGCAAGTCGTATTTCAGCGGGTCTATGTCTGTAATGCGTAAACAATAGGCCACTACCGAACCGGCAGCGGAACCACGCCCGGGTCCGACAGATACTTTCATCTCACGGGCCGCACGAATAAAATCTTCAACGATCAGGAAATATCCGGGGAAACCCATTTTCTTCATCACTTCCAGCTCAAAATCGATGCGCTCCATGGTTTCCGGCTCAATATTCTCCCCGTAGCGTTTTTTAGCTCCTCTGAGGGTCAGTTCACGCAGGTAATCGGCTTCCAGCTTTACCCGGATCGCTTTTTCAAAGCCACCCAATCTTTCAAAGCCTTCACCAAACTCTTCACGCAGCATTTCATCGGTAAACTTCTCACGATATTGTTCCAGGGTGGCAAAATCATCCGGGATAGTGAAAGCCGGCATCATGGCCGCGGAATCAATATCATAGAACTCCACCTTTCCGGCAATTTCCAGTGAATTTTCCAACGCCTCGGGGATATCGGCAAAGATTTGCCACATTTGTTCCGGAGTCTTGAGCCATTCCTGTTTGGTATAACGCATACGGTTCGGATCGTCCAGGTCTTTCCCCGTACTCAGGCAAATCAACCGTTCATGCGCTTCGCCGTGTTCTTCTTCCACGAAGTGAACATCATTGGTAGCAACGAGTTTGGTATTGGTCTTACGTGCCAGTTTTATCAGCTCCAGGTTTTGTCGCTGCTGTTTTTCAAAACATTCGTAGTCGGCATTGGGTTTGTCGGTTTTATGACGTTGCAATTCAATATAAAAGTCGTCACCAAACACCCGCTTGTACCACAGAACAGCTTTTTCCGCCTCTTCCATGTTTCCGCTTTCCACTTTTTTGTGAATTTCACCACCCAGGCAGGCAGTGGAAGCAATTAAACCTTCGCTGTATTTCTCCAGTATTTCATGGTCGATGCGGGGACGATAGTACATGCCATCGATATAGCCCATCGAAACCAGTTTGCACAGGTTCCGGTAACCGGTTTTATTCTTGGCAAGCAATACCAAATGATAACCGCTTCGATCCTCGGGTCCATCTTTGCTGAGACGACCGCGACGGGCCACATAGGTTTCGCATCCGAAAATCGGTTTGAATATTTTATCTTTCGCTTTTTCAATCTGTTTCAGAATATCCGCTTTTTCTTCGTCGGTGATTCCATCGGTAGTAAGTTTTGCCTGAAGAATTTCAATCTGGTCTTTTACTTTCCCGTTTTTCTTTTTGGTATAATTAAAAAACTCCTTGATCCCAAACATACTACCGTGGTCGGTAAGGGCAACGGAATGCATGCCGGATTTAGTGGCTTTATCCACTAATCCCGGTATGGTGGACATGCCATCGAGTACGGAATAATGAGAGTGAACGTGAAGATGAACAAAGGAATTCATGTATATATAGTTGTATTTCCGCTTTTTACAAAACGGTATGATAGACTGATTTTTGAGTGCTAAAGATACGGATATTTTTTAACCGCGACGAAAAATTGGTTGGGAAGTTATCCACAATTTTCGGGATAGAAAAACTAAAAAAGCAAATATTGTTAGAATAAAGGCGTTTGGGGAAAGAAGTGAGGTTTCCAAAAAATTGAACAATAATTAATTCTGCATTTCCATTGCAGGAAATGTAGATAGATTTATTTTCTGTGGTAATAATGTAATTTTATTTACAAAGTCCGTATAGTCCCGCTTTCAACCAAACGCATCCTGACAAATATGCGAACATATAAGCCAGGATGCGGTTATTTACAGAATCAGAAGTCTTTATACCATTTTATAAACCAACGCGTTGATGTTCATTCCTGCTCCGACGGAAGCAAAGATCAGAATATCATTTGCAGCAATCCGGTGATGTTCCATTTCTTCTTTAAGAATCATATCCAGCAAGGTTGGTAAAGTGGCCACCGATGTATTGCCCAGGGTGGAAATAGTCATAGGCATCACATCTTCAGGCGTTTCATCAATATCAAAAAGCGCATAGAGTCTTTTTAATATGGCATCATCCATTTTTCCGTTTGCCTGGTGGATCAACACCTTATTGACCTGGGTAACCGGCATAGAGATTTTATCGAGACAGGATTTAATGGCCTGAGGAACTGTTTCTAAGGCATATTGATAAAGCCTGCGGCCGTTCATTTTTAAAAACAAGTCACCTTTCTTTTCAAAATCGGGATTATAGGATTTGTCCATGTGCAACAATCCGGCATGTGAGAAAGTATCCGAACGGGTTTTATGCACCAGTATCCCAACCGGGGTATCGCTTTCTTTGGCTTCCAGCACGACTGCCCCTGCCCCATCGGCATACAACATACAATCTCTGTCGTGCGGATCGCTGATTCTTGACAAGACTTCAGCTCCTATCACCAATATCTTTCGGGCATCACCCGATTTGATATAGTAATCGGCCTGAATGACGCCCTGCAACCAACCCGGACAGCCAAAGGTCAAATCGTAAGCTATGGTTTCAGGATTTTTAATTTCTAATTTGTGCTTCACCTTGGAAGCCATGGCAGGGACATGATCGGATGCCCGGTTGTCAGCTTTTGTATCACCAAAATTATTCGCAACAATGATATAATCCAACTCTTCTTTGTCAATGCCGGCAGACTTTATAGCTTCCACAGCAGCAAAATACGCCATATCGGAGGTCGTCAGATCATCTGAAATATAGCGCCTTTCGGCAATGGTGGTAATCTCAAAAAACTTATTGGTAATTTCCGCGCTTGGCTTTTTTATCTTTTCCCCGTTGGTTTCAAAAAACTCATTCTTGTTGAAATCCTCGTTTGTTACTCGTTTTGAAGGAATGTATTTTCCGGTTCCTGTAATGATACTGTAGATGTTTTTACTCATATTTTATTAATGTTCCGGTGATTATTTAGTCTGATTGACCTTCGTTTTAATTGGCTGCAAAGTTAAATATAAATTGAACCAAGTGTCTGTTAAAATAGATTAACTTATCTTGTCTGCAAATACGCTTAGTCTTCGATTTATTTTCAACTCATTAACCAGATACAGATTAATAAGATTTTCAGCTATTTATTTCTAACGATTTAAATCAATTTGCAAATCTGATCCACAATTTCATCAATATCCCCCGAAACAGAATAGGCGGCCTGTTCATAAAAGGGTTCACGTTTGGCAAGTCCTTCGGCAATAAACTGCTGTAATTCTTCGCCCTTACGTTCAGCCAGAAGCGGGCGTTTGTTTGCACGGGAACTTTCCAACCGATCGGCTAATTCTGCAGCTGACAATTTCAAATAAACGGTTGTACCATGGGTATTCATAAAACGGATGTTGTCGAAAAAGCAGGGAGCACCTCCGCCGGTGGAGATAACAATATTCTCAAATTCAGCTACTTCGTACAGGCATTTTTGTTCGATCAGTCTGAATTCACTTTCTCCCTTTTCGGCAAATATCTGTGAAACGGATTTGAATTCTTTTTCTTCTATGTGTTTATCCATATCGACAAAGCTAAAGCCCAGACGGGCGGCCAGCAATTTACCGATGGTTGTTTTACCCGATCCCATATAACCAATAAGAAAAATTCGTTTCATACCTGAAAAGATATTCTAAATTAAATCAAATACTTAGCTTTTACGTTTGCAAGCCACAAAAATAGTCATTAATTTTTATTGAACCCCGGCATATTAAAAAAAACGCAGCAATTGAATTCAAATAATCTTTTTGCCACCAAAAACATTATTTTTTTACACTATCTTTGCATTAAATTCTATACAAAATGGGAGTTGACAAAGAAACTGCTGTATTATTGATTTTCACCGGGGGGACTATCAGCATGTCCGAAGACCCGACCAATGGCGCACTTCGCCCTATCGATTTTGACAGGTTACAGGAATTTCTACCTGAACTAAAAAATACCGGCATTCGCTTAAAAACCATTCCTTTCCTGCCACTTATCGATTCATCGGATGTTCATCCGCCGGTTTGGGAAGAAATAGCAACGATTATACAAAAAAATTATGACGAATATGATGGTTTTGTCGTTCTGCACGGAACCGACACCATGGCTTATTCGGCATCAGCCTTGAGTTTTATGCTCGAGAACCTTTCGAAGCCGGTCATATTTACCGGGGCTCAGTTGCCCATCGGCATGATGCGGTCGGACGCAAAGGAAAATCTGCTGACAGCCATTGAGATTGCCACAGCTAAAGAAAACGGACAAGCCATTGTGCCGGAAGTATGTATCTTTTTTGAAGATACACTTTTCCGTGGCAACCGTACAACCAAGAAGAATGCGGAACATTTCAGTGCCTTCAATTCATACAATTATCCGCCCCTGGCCAAAGCGGGAGTTCATATAAAATATTTCCGTTCGTACATACATTATCCGGCTGCAGGGACTAAACTCAGGGTACGCACACATATTGACCAGAATATTGCCATTCTGAAAATATTCCCCGGAATTACCGAACAGACTGTGAATGCCATTCTTCATATACCCGATTTGAAAGCGATCGTGCTCGAGAGTTTTGGAACCGGAAATGCTCCGCGCAGAGCCTGGTTTTACAATTTGCTGAAAGATGCCACCGAACGGGGCATTCTGATCGTAAATAAAACGCAATGCAGCACGGGGTCGGTGGAAATGGGACGCTATGAAACGAGCATCAATCTGGTGAATGCCGGTATAATGAGTGGATATGATTCCACTACCGAAGCTCTCGTAACCAAACTGATGTATCTCTTAGGTGAATTTCCCTCACTCGACGATGTAAAACACAAATTGAGCGTGAGTATGTGCGGTGAAATGACTGTAATATAAGCAGAATCAAAAACAGAGAATATTAAAAAAGACCGGCGCAGGATAAAATCTGCACCGGTCTTTTTTGTAGCATTATTTTCTTATCGCCTTTTTAATTCGTACAGATCAAGTCTTCTTTCTTTGAGATTTCTCACCGAACCCTGATTGTGAAGTTCCCGGATCAGATCCAGATCTACATCGGATATTAAAATCATTTCGGTATTCGGTGTTGCTTCCGATTTTATTCCGGTGGTTGGAAAGGCAAAATCACAGGGCGTAAATACCATGGATTGTGCATACTGTATATCCATATTATGCACATTCGGTAAGTTTCCGACGCTTCCGGCTATGGCCACATAGCATTCGTTTTCGATGGCTCTTGCCTGTGCACAATACCTGACGCGTGAATAGCCATTCTGTGTATCCGTCAAAAAAGGAACAAATAAAATATCCATACCATCGTCGGCTAACAATCGTCCCAACTCCGGAAATTCCACATCGTAACAAATCAGAATTCCTATTTTACCACAATCGGTATCGAATGTTTGTATTTTTGAACCTCCCTTCATACCCCAGGCTTTTTGTTCGTCAGGTGTAATGTGGAGTTTTTCGAATCGCTCCACCGATCCGTTTCGATTACATAAATACCCGACATTATATAAGGTATCACCCACCAGTTCGGGCATACTTCCTGTAATGATATTAATGTTGTAGGCTATGGATAATTTTGAGAATTCTTTCACGATGGGTGAAGTATAATCGGCAAGTTTCCTCATTGCATCGGCTTCGTTCAATAAATTATATTCTGCCATCAGTGGTGCATTGAAGAATTCAGGAAACAACGCAAAATCACTTTTATAACCACTTAAGGTATCAACAAAGTATTCTGCCTGTTGCATCAATTCGGTAATGTCTTTATACGGACGCATCTGCCATTGTACTAATCCCAACCGGACAATTTTCTTAATATCTTTGGCTGTTACTGAAGGCTTCTCGTAATAGATATTTACCCATTTCAATAAAACGGCGTATTCATTGGATGCCGAATCTCCTTCCAGATATCCCTTGAGTACTCTAACCGGATAAAAATCATTGGATAATTGAAAGTTAGGAACCGGATCCAGAATTTTCTTCGATTTTACTCTTTCAATATATGTTTTGGGACTCATTTTCCCCTGATACTTATGATAATTGGGAATTCTTCCCCCAAATTCAATCCCTTTCAGGTTGAGTTTTTCGCAAAGTTCCTTTCGGTAATCATATAACCGTCGTCCCAGCCGGAGCCCTCTGAATTCGGGTTTTATAAATATGTCAATACCATATAAAGTGTCTCCCGATTGACTATGGGTATCAAAAGTAGAATTTCCTGTAATTTCCTTGTAAGTATGTTGATCTTCAAACTGCTCGTGGTCGATAATAATGGATAAAGCACAACCGGCAATATGTCCGTTTACCTTAATGACGATTTGTCCTTCGGGAAACTTAGTCAACAGGGTCTGTATTTCGAGTTCTTCCCAGTAGGGATTGGGTATGGTTTTATAAGCAATAATCATTGCCTGCTTTAACTCCTGATAATCGTCGATTGTCAGATAAGTAAGTTCGATATTTTTTATTTTTTTTGCCATAATAAAATTGTAAATTCAATTTCAATAAACGGATATTGTGCCTGTTTCCATTTAATCGAACCTTACTGAGTGATTTATCACAGCTTAGTAATCTGTAAATAAAGCTGAGTATTCCGGCTACACATTCCGTTCCAATACAAAGAGAAGATATTTTTTCTCGCTGGCAAATTTTTCAGGATCAATGGAAGCAAGTTCTTTATTGACCTTTTTATTAATGGAATCCTTCAGGTCTTGTGTCAGGTAATAAATCCAGGCCTTTTTATATCGCAATTTTTCGAATGCGTAATGAATAACCGGCTGCAGGAACCTCTTAGCATACATATCTACGAATTTCATGGTGGGCAATGCATTGGCGGTAATATCTTTTTCGTACACGATATTCCATCCAAAATCTTTCGTCTTTTCTATAAAATCTTCAAGCAAATGAGATGACCTGGAAATTCCATCAGAATGGATTCTAAAGAAATCAACAATAATCCATCTTCCATTCGGGAGGAGCAGGTTTTCAACATTCATAAATGCCTTATCCAGAGAAATGTATTGCAATGATTCGGAATTGATAATCGTTCCAAACTTTTTATTACTGACAAAATCTTCGAATTTACACTGATGGCTGATTAATTCCGGGTACTTGTTTTTAATGTGAGCAATTTGATTTTTATTCGGTGTTAAAGCTTCTACAGTCAAACCTTTACGTAGCATAAGTGCCGACAAACCGCCCATTCCACAACCAACATCCAAAACCGGGTCCTTTGTGTTTTTGATTTTCTCAATAATATTTTCAGCGTATTTTACCTGAGCATCTTCCAGCTGTTTAATCGAAATCGTTTCGGGTTCGATATTCACATCTTCAAAATATCCGTAATGAAGCATGTCATTTTTCAGGATTTTTGAATACAGGTATAATTCAAGATCGTAACTCGACTTCTCGTATTTTGAATTTTTTTTCTGATACGACCGGGCCTTTAGCAGGCTAATGGGATTAATAAATTTTAGAATCGTTTTCTTCATTATCAATGGTAATATTAATTGTTTCAGGGAACAAAGATAAACCATTTTAGTTATTGCTAAATCTTTTCGTTATAAATATAACATCAGGTTTTCCCCTGAATTCCGATCGTTTTCCTCCCAAATGTCGATAAGATTTCCGAAAATTCTTATCGACATCTTGAATATTCTTATCGCTTTTCCGAATATTCTTATCAACATCTTGAATATTCTTATCGACATCTTGAATATTCTTATCGACATCTTGAA
>JAQTOL010000005.1 GCA_028748945.1 Paludibacter sp. | reverse complement strand
ACCGATGAAGTCATTGAAAGTGCACAATCTATCGTAATTCCTGAAGCTGCAAATCGAGAGATTTCGGCACAAGTTGTAATAAAACGATTATTAGAAAGTATTTAACCGCAACAAACTGAAAAAAAAATAATACAAATGAATTTAGAACAAGTTATAGCCTCTATCCGAACCGTCCCTGATTTTCCGAAACCCGGAATTATGTTTAAAGATATTACAACGGCTATGAAAGATGCCGAAGTATTGAAATTTATATCGGACAATTTGTACGATTATTATAAAGACAAAGGAATCACCAAAGTTGTTGGTGTAGAAAGCCGTGGATTTGTATTGGGGAGTATATTAGCGTATAAACTCGGTGCGGGGTTTGTGCTGCTTCGTAAACCGGGGAAACTGCCGGCAGAAACATATAAAGTAGATTATGAACTTGAGTACGGCACAGATTCGCTTGAAATCCATAAGGACTCATTTGATGAAAATGACGTGGTTTTATTACACGACGATCTGCTTGCAACTGGAGGAAGTGCCTCAGCTGCATTGGAATTATTGAGTAAATTCTCCAGTAATCCGGTTTATGTTAGTTTTTTAATTGAACTGACTTTCTTAGATGGACGTAAACGTTTGAATGCTGCCAAAGAAATTCATTCTTTGATTCAATTTTAAAATAATTAACCACAAGGAGCGCAAAACTTTTCGCAGAGATACACAAAGTTATTTCTGAATTACTTTGCGAGGCATTTGTGAAATCTTCTGTAAAATGTATTATGGAAAAACTTACTGTTATCAAAGTCGGAGGCAAAATTGTAGAAGACCCTGCAAGTCTAAACCGATTGTTGGTAGACTTTTCAAAAATTGAAGGGCACAAAGTATTGGTGCATGGTGGCGGACGTATGGCAACTGCTGTGGCTTCCAGACTCGGTATTGAAAGTACAATGGTGAATGGGCGGCGGGTAACCGATATGGAAATGCTAAAGGTCGTAACAATGGTATATGGCGGTTTGGTGAATAAGCAAATTGTAGCCGGTCTACAGGCTATAGGTGTTAACGCCCTTGGACTTACAGGAGCTGATCTCAACTATATGCGTTCTGAAAAACGTCCGGTAACGGATGTAGATTATGGTTTTGTTGGTGATGTGAAAGAAGTAAATGCCGATATTCTATCTGATTTAATTTTAAAAGCTGTGGTTCCTGTACTTGCTCCTCTTACTCACGATAAGGAAGGCAATTTGTTGAACACGAACGCTGACACCATTGCCGGTGAAGCAGCTAAAGCCCTAGCAAAACATTTTGAAGTGACATTGAAATATTGCTTTGAGAAAAAAGGGGTACTTTTAAACGAAAACGATGATGAAAGTGTTATTAGAGAGTTGAATCCGGATCTTTTTAAACACTATATGGCTGAAGGTATCATTCAGGGTGGTATGATTCCGAAACTTGAAAATTCCTTTGATGCATTGAAAGCAGGAGTAAAACAAGTTGTAATAACAAGAGCCGATTTGATACATACCAATGATGGAACTATAATGTCATTATAAATAAAGTATTCGTATTATGAAACAATTAATTTTGAGTGTATTAATGATTTTAGGTTTTTGTACTACTTTGCCGGCTGAGGAAGGAATAAAACTGGATAAAAATGGTCCGGCTGAAAGCAATGGCATAAAAGTCGCAGAAAGTCACCGTGATCCTGAATTTATAATAAATACTTCCGAACCACGTATGTATGCTTATTTTGCTCCAAAAGAAAAAGCCAATGGAACAGCAGTAATAATTTGTCCTGGAGGTGGTTATTCAGGTGTTTCGCAGATAAAAGAAGGTTCTGAAATAGCCAAATGGTTCAATGATTTAGGCGTTACTGCTTTTGTTTTGTATTATCGTATGCCTAACGGTCATCCGACTGTTCCGTTGAAAGATGCTCAAATGGCTCTGGAAATTGTAAAGAAAGGAGCTAAAAAATGGAACCTTGATAAACACAAAATAGGAATTATGGGATTCTCGGCAGGTGGACATTTGGCATCGACTGTAGGGACACATTTTAAAAACGATATGGAACGTCCCGATTTTATGATTTTAGGATATCCGGTTGTGACGATGGACTCTTCATATACACACATGGGCTCACGAATTAATTTATTAGGTAAAAAACCAACTGAAGATTTAGTGAAGTTGTATTCAAATGAGTTGCAGGTAACTAAAAATACTCCACCAACTTTTATTGTTCAAGCCATAGATGACAAAACAGTTCCCATTGCAAATAGCGAACAATTACTTAAAGCTCTGCAGGATCACAATGTACCGGCTGAACTTCATAAATTTGATGTGGGCGGTCATGGATTTGGCATGCGTAAACGGGGAATTCCTGTAGATAACTGGCCTGATTTGCTGAAGGATTGGTTGAAAAAAAATAAATTGATCGAATAATATGTACAAGGAGGAAACCAACGACGCTGTCGCACTTCTTCAACAAATGATTGCTATTCCTTCGTTTAGCAGGGAAGAATCGACAGTTGCAGATTTTTTGGAACGATATATCGAGATAAAAGGATATGTTGTTTCACGAAAAGATAATAATTTGTGGATTCTCAGTCCGGGTTTCGATTCGAATCGTGCTACAATTCTCCTTAACTCTCATATTGATACTGTAAAACCGGTTTCGGCCTGGATCCGCGAACCCTTTTCACCGATGATCGATAACGGAAAATTGTACGGACTGGGAAGCAACGATGCCGGAGCCAGTGTAGTAAGTCTACTGCATGCATTTTTTTATCTGACACAACAACAGCAAAGTTACAACCTGATTTTTGCGGCTTCGGCCGAAGAAGAAATCTCCGGTGGAAACGGACTTGAGCGTCTGCTGCAAGAACTTCCGAAAATAGATTTTGCCATTGTGGGTGAACCGACAGGGATGAATGCGGCTGTTGCAGAAAAGGGTCTGATGGTACTGGATTGTGTTGCTAAAGGGAAAGCCGGTCATGCAGCGAGAAATGAAGGCGAGAATGCCATTTACAAAGCATTGGAAGATGTTTCATGGTTTAAAAACTACTTGTTTAAAGAAAAATCGGATTTGCTTGGTGAAGTAAAGATGACAGTCACCCAAATAAATGCAGGGACTCAGCACAATGTTGTTCCCGATCTTTGCTCTTTTGTTGTAGATGTTCGGAGTAACGAAATGTACAGCAATGAAGAAATTTTATTTGAAATAAAGAAAAGTGTGAATTGTGATGTGCAGGCACGTTCTACCAGACTTAGCTCTACTGCAACACCTTTGAATCATCCGATTGTTAAACGCGCCGGGGAGTTGAACCGTCAGCTTTTTGGATCACCAACACTTTCCGATCAGGCATTGATGCCTTTCCCCAGTTTGAAAATGGGTCCGGGTGAATCAGCCCGTTCACATACAGCTGATGAATATATTTTGGTGGATGAAATAAGGGAAGGAATTGAAATCTATATTCAACTATTGGATGGATTGACTCTTTAAACCAAAATGTGTAAGTAGTTCTGTTGGGACAAACTCTAATCTATAAGTTTCAGGACTTCGTTTACATCCATCTGTTTCAAAATATTAGTATCCGGTTCAAACATTTTTTCCGATAAAAGTAGTTTCTGTTCCTGAAGTTGCAGTATTTTCTCTTCAATACTATTTTGTGTAATGAATTTGTAAACAAATACTTTATTTTGTTGACCAATCCGGTGAGCGCGATCAAATGCCTGTGCTTCTGCAGCAGGATTCCACCAGGGATCGAGCAGAAAAACATAACTTGCCCGGGTCAGGTTTAATCCGACACCCCCGGCTTTGAGCGACAGTAAAAAGATAGGAAAATCGTCGCTTTGCTGAAATTTTTCAACCTGTTCTTTCCTGTCTTTCGTGCTGCCATCCAAATAACAATAGTTGATTTTCCGTTCATCGAGATAATTTTTGTATAGTTTTAAATGCTCTACAAACGAGCTAAATACAAGTACTTTATCACCTTGTTGTACAACATCTTCCAGCATCTGTGTGACAGTCTCGAATTTTCCTGAATTTTCGGAATATTCCGCATCTGCCAATATGGGATGATTGGCTGTTTGCCGAAGCCTCAACAATCCTTCCAATAAAATCATAGGGTTGACTTTATCATTCCCATCTTTGCTCTCCAGAAATTTATCCCGGTAACTGTTGCGAATATCTCGATAGAAATTATGTTGTTCTTCACTCATCACACAGTGATGAATGATGATGGATTTATCGGGTAAATCAGTCAATACCGCGCTCTTGTGACGACGAAGTAGAAATGGTTTTAATAGCTGACGGTATAATTCCTGCTTTTCGGGCAGCTTGCACGAACGTGTAAAATGGTTTGCCGAACCCAGCATATTGCGATTGAAAAAGTGTACCTGTGACCAAAGATCAGTCAAAGAATTCTCAATTGGCGTTCCGGTTAATGTCAGAAATCGTTCACCTTTGAGTGATAAACAAACCTGCGTTATATCTGATTGCGGATTTTTAATGGATTGAGCTTCGTCAAGAATTATATAATTAAAATGTTGATTGCTAAAAAGATCCTTGTCACGTCTCAAGATAGCATAACTTGTGAGCAAAATATCCGGCTGTCCAAAATCGGTAAAATCTTTCGTCCGCTGATTTCCGACATGTACATAAATATCAATTGTTGGGGTAAATTTTGCTGTTTCTTGCTGCCAGTTGTAAATCAGACTTGTCGGAACCACCAGCAGATTTGTTCCTCTTTTTTTCTCTTTCAGCCATTGCAGCAAACAAAGTGTTTGAATGGTTTTCCCTAATCCCATATCGTCTGCCAGACAGCCACCCATTCCCAATTCGTCGAGCAGTCGCAACCAGTTATATCCTTGTTGCTGATAATTACGAAGTTGTCCGTTAAAATTCAGAGGCAAGTCGTAATTGACATCAAGCTTATTTTCAAGTAGCTTCCGCATATTGTCTTTTACCGACAATTTTACTCTGGAATTTTGGGCAAGTTCGTCAATAAAAACGCAATAATGTTTCGAGACTGTTGCTTTGCCGTTTTCAATTTTACACAAATCCACCAGCGATTTATATTCTTCAAACCAGGCCTGAGGAATCTGGGCGTATTCACCGTTTGGAAGCAACATTTCCTTTTTATCGTGCTTTATATAATTGAGCACCTGTAAGAATGGAATTTCAAAGTTTCCAATTTGTACCTTTCCCCTGATATCGAACCAATCATTTCCTTCTTCCAGTTCTACCGAGATTGTGTGTTCACCCACGAAGATACGTTGAGCGTTATTCGATTTTTTCTCGAAACGGATTTCTATGCCTGCAGATTCTATGAGTTTGTAATGAGTATTAATCCACTCAACGCCATCAATATAAGGCATTTTCCGAACTTTAGCATCCAAATCAAGTCCTATCGTTTTCAGTTCGGCAATATACATTTTCTCCAATTCCTTATCGCGCAGTACCTGATATATGCTGAACGAATCATCGTGCCTGTCCAGGCGATTTGTTGTTCCAACCTGTCCTGCCCAAAAACGGAAACCCTGGTATTCAAAGATAAGTTCCAGTACAATATTCTTTGATTTATTATCGGGAACAATGTTTTCAAAAAGGCTGGTTTGCACCAGAGTATCTAATTCCTTGATCCGCAAGACAGCATTGGATAATTCGGAGATTGTTTGAATTTCAAAACCAATAGGGATAACCCGATTGGTTGGTACAAGTGGTAACAATACTTTCTGAATATATTCGCTGGCATTGGATTTGGTTACAGAAACAAAGTCCTTCGAAAAGAAGGGTATCAGTTTTCTCCCATCAATATCTTTTTCAAATTCGTAAATGGTGTTGTTTACTAAAATCCGGGCTGTACTCCGCGAAACAAAAATGCCATCACGAATACTTAAAGGTTTGTTCCGACAGGTCAGTTGGAGTGAATAGTTTAAAAATTCAGGTTGGTTGTCAAAGCAATACAACATTTCGGGCATTTCAATGGATATGGTTATTTTTTTCCATGAAAATGGAAATTTCCCGGTAGGAAGGTAGAGTAATTTATCGGATATATTTTCAAAAAAGGTATTCAGACAGCCGTTTATAAAACTGTTCAAATAATCCTTTATGTATTGAATATCGTTAATCTTTTTTCCGGTTTTCCCATCAAAGTACTTTGAAATCAGGCTTTCCCAGGTGCGAATTTCTTTATCGGTAGTTTTGGATACAATGTTCTCTTTTTCCAGTTGAAAGCAACAATCCAACAATTTTTCGTCTGTGGCATCAAAAAGTGAACTGAAATTGGATTTGTTTTGATGATTAACTTTGATATAATTCACCGAAAACTGCCCCTTATTGTCGGTGTCGACAATTACACATTCTGGAAAACAACCTAGATTTCCGTTACTATTGATGGTGTAAACTACAGATTGGTTCATAATTACTGGAACGGAAAATTAAATAATAAATCCGCAGGTTTTGCAAATGTCTTCGGTTATTTTACTGTTTAAAAAGCCTTTATGAATTTTTTGAGCCCGTTCAGAATTCAAAATACCCGATAACTCTTCTTTAAATATGTCCCCGAGTTTTAAAGCGGCATCACCATCCAGACAACAGGGTACAACCTGTCCATCAACTAAAATGGCAATATGATCGCGGAGCGCATAGCATGTTTTTTGAGTTTGCAGACTTTTCTTGTTTTCTTCCGGCCATTCAAAGCGTGGTCCGCGTTGCAGGAAAATATGTTCAGCCAGTTTAAGACTTTTCCCGTTTGTATTTTGGTTTAATACCTCCATTTGCTTGTTGAATTTAGCCGCAATTTGATTTGTACAAAGCCAGTTGAAATCAGCGCTTGCTTCGTTTGACGTGTTCCACAATCGTAAACTAATGTATGTTTTCCCTGCTGTTTCAATAGCAAAATTCAAAACAGTCTGAAGGTAATTCTCCCATTTGTCCGGTTCAATATTTTCTTCCGCATCGTGCAAAGAGATATTCATTTGACGAATGTTGTGCTTCGAAAGAATTTCTTTCTTACGTTCCAATAATCCTCCGTTTGTGGTAATATTGATGTAAAGTCCGGCAGTTTCTGCAATAGTCAGAATTTCATCCAGTTGCGGGTGTAAAAGCGGTTCTCCCAAAACATGTAAATATATATAATCGGTAAAAGGACGAATTTTCTGAATCACTAAACTAAACTCATCGGGTGACATGAATTTGTTTGCCCGCTTTGTTTTAAAACAAAAGCTGCAATCGAAATTGCAGCTGTTTGTGATCTCGATATATATTTTCTTGAATCTCAATTTTGTTTTTGTATTGTTTGATAGTGAAAACCTTAGTTCAATACCGTTTATTATCTGAAGTCGATAATATTGTGTATGGACAGAATTCCCACAACCTGTTCGGAATTATTCATAACAGTCAGGGTTGTGATTTTGTTGATATCCATCATTTCCAATGCTTCTGTCAACAATTCATCTTGTCCGATTCTTTTAAAACCCTGTGTCATAAAATCGGCTGCAACTACCTGTCTGATATCATCAAAGCGCTGGATAGCACGCCGGATATCACCGTCCGTAATAATCCCGACAGCTTGCTGTTCGTTATCATAAACTAAAGTCATTCCAAGCCGTTTGTTACTCATCTCATGCATAATATCTTTGAAAAGCGTGGCTTCGAATACTTTTGGAATTTCGGTCACCATTTCATCTTTTACACGGGAAATCAATCGACGTCCTAAAGCCCCTCCCGGATGATAAAGAGCGTAGTTTTCGGCTTTAAATCCGCGACGTTCCATTAGGCAAATTGTCAGCGCGTCGCCCATGACCAGTGCTGCAGTAGTAGACGTTGTAGGAGCCAGACCCAGCGGACAGGCTTCTTTTTCGACACCAATGTTTAATATCAGTGTTACCTCTTTGGCTAAGATCGAATTTGGATTTCCAGTCATGGCAATCAACGAACAACCGATTTTTTTTAGTGGCGCAATCACATTGAGAATCTCGGATGAACTGCCACTATTTGAAATTAGCAAGGCAATATCATTTTTATTAATCATTCCCAGATCGCCATGCATGGCCTCGGCAGCATTAATAAAAATGGAAGGTGTTCCTGTTGAAGCTAATGAGGATGAAATTTTGTGACCTATAATGCCGGTTTTCCCAACACCCATGATTACCAGTTTACCTTTGCCTGCAAAAATCAATTCCACCACTTCATTTATTTCCAGACCTATCCGGTCGGATAGTTTTTGAAGTTCGGTTATTTCCGAGTTGAATATTTCTTTACTTCGCTTTACGAAATCCATCTTGTCCAATTTCTTAATTTACAATTCTCCTTTTGAAATTATCATCTCTACAAATTCGCGGACACAGCCTTCACCCCCTTTTTTCTTCATCTGAATGATGCCGGGAATGTTTTTTATTGAATCGATGGCATCACTCGGGCAAGCCGCCAATCCAACGGATGATAGTAATTCAAAGCAATTCACATCGTCGCCTATGTAAGCCACTTCGGCAAGCGTAATTCCTTCTTTTTCGCAAATTTCCTTCACTGAAGCCAGTTTCCCGCCTTCCCGCCTTCCCTGATACAAATAATCCAATTTCAGTTTCAGAAAACGACGTTCAACTATGTCAGTAGTTTCGGATGTAATAATCCCGGTTTTAATTCCTTTATCCCGAATGATTTGCAAGCCCATTCCATCGTGTGCATTGAATTTTTTTGCTGCATCGCCGTCCCTGGAATAATACATACCACCATCGGTTAAAACACCATCCACATCAGTAAGAAAGAGTTTGACTTTACTCCCAACCACTCTCTGTGAGGATTGAATTGTAATTTCAACTTTCTCAACATCTTGATTCTTGGTTCTTGGTTTTTGGTTCTTAATTCCTTTTGTAATATTGTCGATGGCAATTGCCTGTTGAAGAATCTCTTTTATATCGGAAAGATACAGTTGATTTGGTCCGTCTGAAAAAGCATGATCAGGGTCGGGGTGAACTTCAGCGAAAATTGCATCGACACCAACTGCCAAGGCGGCGCGCATTAAATAGGGTACCATTTCACGGTTTCCTCCGGTTGAAGTTCCTTGTCCGCCCGGTTTCTGAACGGCATGTGTGGCATCAAATACAATCGGGAAGCCATAATTTCGCATTTCCACCAATCCTGTCATATCCACCACCAGGTTGTTATATCCGAAACTTGATCCGCGTTCGCAAAGCAAAATGTTTTCATTTCCAGAATCGCGTAACTTGTCCACGACATTTTTCATATCCCAGGGAGCCATAAACTGCCCTTTTTTTACATTGACAATTTTGCCTGTTTTGGCAGCGGCAATCAATAAATCGGTTTGACGGGAGAGAAAGGCAGGAATTTGCAGCATATCGGCCACTTTGGCTACTTCGGTACATTGCCAGCTCTCATGAACGTCGGTGACAACAGGCAAATCAAGTTCTGATTTCACACGTTGAAGTATTTCAAGTCCGCGTTTTAAACCAACACCACGTGGTGCTTTAACGGAAGTGCGATTGGCTTTGTCGAATGAGGATTTGAAAATGAGATGAATATCCAGTTCTTCGCAAATTTCTTTCAACTTTGCTGCGACTTCCATAGTCATTTCTTCCGTTTCTATAGCACAGGGACCGGCAATAAGGACAAACCGGGTGTTCCCGCCAATTTCAAAACGATTGAGAACATTTATCTTTCGGGTTTCGAGCATAATTTAAATTTTCAATTTATTAATTGCCAATAACCAATTATTGGACGTAAATAAATTAGAATACGGACATTAATTTGTGTAAACTCTTACCCAATCAACATCCAGACTTCCTGCACTTCCTCTTTGCTTTTCAGAAATGAATGAGTTGAATGCCAGGTACATTTCTTCTTTGGGTATATTGCTGACCGTGCGATAGACTTCCAGATTATTGATCATCCAGATTAATTCTTTTTCTGTCCAGATCAATGTGTAAATAAAGTAGAGTGCGGGATTAATTCCGGAGATGTTAATCCCATCAAAAAGATTTTTATTGGCATTTCCCAATGTTATTTTTTTACCATTGAAATGAAATACCTTAACATTGGGCAATTTGTTATCTGCTCCTAACCAAAATACGTGTTGAACGTTTCCGGTGCATCTTAATTTTGCCCGGAAAACGCCTTTCTTTTGGCGGAAATTATTCGCAGTTTGAAGAACATCGGATGTAAAACGGAATTCTTGTTCAATAAATCCTTTTTTCTCATGCCACGCACGGGCAGTGGCATTTTCGTGTTTAGTAGCAATCTTTAAAATCCCTTCTTCTACAGAAATATTTTTCCCTGAATTATTGGCTTGTTTCTCATTTGCAAAAGAATGATCACCAATTAGTTCCGGGCTTTTATAGTGAAAACCGAAATTCCAGTGCGATTTATCCAATGTATTCCATTCAAATTCGTCCTGAAAAGATAATTTCAACGATTTGTATTTTTCGAACCGTTCGGGTTTTTCGTTTTCATAAAAAATAATATCCGGATTTTTTGCTAATTCGTAAAACCTTTGTTGTTGAAAAAATTCCGGTGTCGAGTGCCATCTATCCTGATTTGCCCAGAATTCCTTTGCCTTAATAAATTCAGGTGTAGCTATTTTGATTTTTAAATCTTCAAATTCCCTGACGATAAAGGAATCATGAAAACGCATAAAATTTTTATAGGCCTTTGAATGTTCGAAATGCTTTAGTTTTTTTAGAGTCTCTGATTTTTTTATTAATTTCTTATCCCCAAGTTGTTCGAACTCGGGTGTTGCTTTGAAATTTAAATATTGTTTTAAATCATCAGAACCCAAAACCTGATAGTATAATTTAATTCCATAAGAATTTTGCAGTTTATTAAACTTACGGCTTGCGTCAGAATATTCCGTGTCTTTGTATTTTCTGTTCTTTAGAATTTTCTTATTTTCCTGAAATTTAGCTGATTTTATTATATGAAATAGTGTTTTATATTCCGCCAGTTCCACCGACTTCGCAACTTCAGCATACCGATGCATGTCCTTTATCAGTTCGGCTTCATTTTTTTCAAGTTTTGCAGTTGGAGTAATGCCTCCAAAAAGAATTTTCCAAAACAGATTCATGATAAAATCGTATTATGAGTTTTTATTCAACAGGTTTATTAACTCTAAGCATTGATAAATGTCTGATACAATTAGCGGTTTATACTTTTCTACGGCAGGAATAAACTGTTCACTGCGCATAAAATCTATTTGAATGAGAAAAGAATCGTAAAAACCATCCTGATTGACCAGAATAAGGGGTTTTTTGTGTTCTCCAACAACTCCTGAAGCAACAATGTCCAACATTTCATCTAAAGTGCCGTAACTTCCCGGAAGTACAACGAAAACATCAGCCATGGATTTCATTTTTGCCTTTCTTTCGTTCATTGTTTCAACGCAGATTAATTGAGTTGATAATGCACTCTGACGATTCATATTGATAACCGCTTGGGGAATAACTCCAATAATCAGTCCGTTTTTACTATGAGCACCTTCGGCCACCGAGTCCATCAAACCACCGGTTGCACCTCCAAATACAAGTGAGTTTCCATTTTGTGCTATTAATACACCAAGTTGGTAAGCTGTTTGTTTGTATTTATCGGCAATGTGATTACTCGAAGAGCAGAAAACGGCTATATTCATCAATTTAAATTTTCAATTCATCAATTTCCAATTTCCAATTGGAATCATTGGAAATTGGAAATTAAAAAATTGGTCTTTTATTAAGCGTCAATTTTGGCGTAAGTCGCATTTTGTTCAATAAACTGACGGCGTGGAGCCACATCATCGCCCATAAGCATGGAGAAAACGTGATCGGCTTCTGCAGCATTATCAATGTTTACCTGACGTAACGTACGGTTTTCGGGATTCATGGTGGTGTCCCACAATTGTATTTCGTTCATCTCTCCCAAACCTTTGTATCGTTGGGTATGAATACCGCCTTCGGATCCGCCGCCGTATTTTTCGATAAATGTTTGACGTTGAAGTTCAGTCCAGCAATATTCTTCGTTTTTCCCTTTTTTACATAAATACAAAGGAGGCGTGGCAATGTACAAATAACCCTGCTCAATCAATTCCTTCATATGACGGAAGAAGAATGTCATAATGAGTGTGGCAATGTGGCTACCGTCCACGTCGGCATCGGTCATGATTATGATTTTGTGATACCGGAGTTTAACCATGTTCAGCGCTTTGCTGTCATCTTCCGTTCCAATAGTAACGCCCAAAGCGGTGTATATATTGCGTATTTCCTCACTTTCAAGCACTTTATGTGGCATGGCTTTTTCCACATTCAGGATTTTACCACGTAAGGGTAAGATCGCCTGAAACTGGCGGCTACGACCTTGTTTAGCTGTTCCACCGGCTGAATCTCCTTCGACAAGAAATAATTCACATTTTTCAGGATCTTTATCGGCGCAATCAGCCAGTTTTCCGGGTAATCCACCACCCGAAAGAGGTGATTTGCGTTGTACCATTTCACGTGCTTTGCGGGCGGCATGACGTGCGGTTGCTGCAAGAATAACTTTCTCAACAATAATGCGGGCAGCTTTCGGATTTTCTTCCAAATAATTTCCAAGAGCCTCACCTACAGCCATATCCACCGATCCCATAACTTCGTTATTGCCGAGTTTGGTTTTGGTTTGTCCTTCAAACTGAGGTTCCTGAACTTTAATTGAAATTACGGCAGTCAATCCTTCACGGAAGTCATCGCCACTGATTTCAATTTTTAATTTATCGAGCATTTTACTGTCCTCAGCGTATTTCTTCAATGTACGGGTCAGTCCGCGACGGAAACCAGCCAGGTGAGTTCCACCCTCGATAGTGTTGATATTATTTACATATGAGTGAATATTTTCGTTGTACGAAGTATTGTACGTCATGGCAATTTCCACAGGGGTGCCATTTTTCTCTGTTGAAATATGAATGATATTTTCAATCAGCGGTTCACGGGCTTCGTCAATGTATTCAACAAATTCTTTCAATCCTTCAACTGAATGAAATGTTTCCGTTTTAAATGAGCCATCTTCCTCTAAATGTCGTTTGTCGGTAAGTGTCAGTGTAATACCGGCATTCAAAAAAGCTAATTCACGTAGACGGCTGGCCAGAATATCCCATTTGTAAACCGATTCGATAAAAATGCTGCTGTCCGGTAAAAATGTAGTCAGGGTTCCGTTTGTAGTTGAAGTCCCGATTTCTTTTACAGGAAATTGAGGAAATCCACATTTGTATTCCTGCATGTATAATTTACCTTCGCGGGATACTTCTACACGCAAATAAGTTGAAAGTGCATTTACACACGAAACACCCACACCGTGCAAACCTCCTGAAACCTTATAACTTCCATGGTCAAATTTACCACCGGCATGTAGCACGGTCATAACGACTTCCAAAGCTGATTTGCCTTCCTTTTCATGGAAATCCACAGGAATTCCACGACCGTTATCAATAACTGTTACCGAATTATCTTCGTTTATAAAAACCTGAATATTGTCACAATGTCCTGCCATCGCTTCATCGATGGAATTATCAACTACTTCGTACACCAAATGGTGTAAGCCTTTAACGCCAATATCACCAATATACATGGCAGGGCGTTTGCGCACCGCTTCCAGTCCTTCCAGCACCTGAATACTGCTTGCACCATAATCGGCACTGGCAGCAGCAGCTCTTGCTTTTTCTTCTTCGCTCATTTTTATTTTAAGTTATTTGTTTACAGTTGTTTGAAGATAGATTTGTTTGATTGCTTATAGTTATTCGTTCTATCCAAAAAAACAGACAAATATACAATAAATATTTGACATAAGAGCCATGAATTAAAGAGAAATTCGATTTCAGAAATACGCTGGATGGGTTTATTTTAAATGCGTTTTTATATGATCAAAATTAAGTTATTTGTTTACGAAGAAGAGACTTTTAATATCAATTTTTACTTTTGTGAGGTATAACCTATAATCATGATTTATACGGGAATTTAAATCATTTAAAAATGAATGAACCGAACGTTACCGCCCGGTTCATCTTTGAAAATAAAGAAAATAAACAAATTTACTTTGAAATCTTTTTTAGGTCACTATGAAATGCTATACCTTCTGCAGTGGCATTTACATATTTTTTCCGGATAACAAAATCACCAAACCGCTCGCCCGTGTTTTTGTTTAAGGCATAATCGGCCAGGATGGGTTTTAATGTCGCGAGTATTTCATCTTCCGATAAAAGTTCCGCATATAATTTATTCAACCTGTTCCCTGTAAATCCGGCTCCCAGATACAGGTTGTATCTACCGGGCGATTTGCCAACCAATCCTATTTCTCCCAGATAAGGTCTCGCACAACCATTCGGGCAACCCGTCATGCGAAGCAGGATATCATCTTCCTGCAGATTAAGATTAACAATATCTTCCTCGATTTTATCCACCAATGATGGTAAATATCGTTCTGCTTCGGCAAAAGCCAATCCACAGAGTGGTAATGCAGCACATGCCAGGCTATTCCTGCGTATACCGCTGAAATGTTTATTCAGTTTCCATTTTTCAAGAAGTTGGTCAATTTTATCTTTATCTTTCTCTTCAATATCGGCAATAACCAGATTCTGATTTCCGGTCAGAATAAAATTCACGTTATGGTTTTGGGCTATTTCCTGTAAAGCTGTTTTAACTTGGAGTTTGCTGTCATTTTTTACTTTCCCACCTTCGACAAACAAGGTATAATACCATTTGCCATTGAATCCTTTTTTCCAGCCGTAACTGTCGCCGTTACTATCGAAATGAAAAGGTTTAGCCGGTTCCAGTTTATCTCCTAATTCGGATTTAATTGATTTTTTAAATTCGTTCAACCCCAACCGGTCGATGGTGTATTTCAAACGCGCATTTTTACGGTCGGAACGGTTTCCATTTTCCCGTTGCCATATGACTATGGCTTTTGCAGCTTCCACAGTATTTTCGGGTTTCACAAATCCGATCAAATCTCCTAAACGTGGGTAAGTGGTTTCAATTCCGAAAGTCATACCCATTCCACCACCCGCCAGAATATTATAACCAATCAGTTTCCCGTTTTCGGCAATAGCTATAAGTCCTAAATCGTTGGCATAAACATCCACATCATTTCGTGGAGGAATAGCAATGGCAATTTTAAATTTCCGTGGTAAATAGGTTTTACCGTACAAGGGTTCAATATCCTCCTTTTTTTCTCCACCGGATACTAACTCATCATTAAGCCATATTTCATGATAGGCAGTAGTTTGTGGAGAAAGATTTGTGTGTAATAGCCGGGCATCGTCGTATACCTGTTGGTGAATCTCGCTTTCCCATGGATTGGCAGATGTCATTACGTTTCTGTTTACATCCCCGCAGGCAGCCAATGTGTCCAGTAAAGTCTGATTGATACCTTTTATCGTAGCTTTAAGTTTTCGTTTTACCACGCCATGTAATTCAAAAGCCTGCCGGGTGGTAAGTTTTATTGTTGGATTACCATAGGTGTCAGCCAGTTTGTCAATATCTAACCATTGCCTGGCCGTGGTAATTCCGCCCGGAACACGGATGCGGATCAGAAAACTGTAAAGCGGTTCAAGCTTTTGTTTTCTTCGTTCATCGTCCAGATCGCGATTCTGTTGTTGATAAGCACCATGAAGCTTTATAAGTTGCTGGTCATCCGCACTTATACTCGCAGTTATCTGATCGGTCAACCCTTCCTGAATGGTCCCACGCAGATAGTTACTCTCTGTTTTAATCCGTTCTACATCGGATAATTTTATAATGGTCATATAATATTTTATTTACTATTTAAGTATTTACCATTTACTATTTTAAAAAAAACGATAGGTTCAATAAACGTCTGTTTGATAACGGTGCTGTTGTTGTAAGTTCAAAACGTATTCTTCGGCTGCTTCCGGTTTTAATCCGCCATGTTTGCTCACGACTTTAATAAGTGAATTATGTACATCGTGTGCCATTTTTTTCATATCGCCGCAAACATAAAAGTGAGCACCGTTTTCAAGCCAGTCGAAAAGTAATTTTCCTTGTTCCTGAATATGATTTTGAACGTAAACTTTATCCGTATAATCGCGGGAGAAAGCCACATCCAAACGTGATAACGAATTCTCACGCAAATGTCGCTGCCATTCAAGTTGATACAGGAATTCACTTTCAGAATGACGATTCCCAAAAATCAGCCAGCTTTTTCCGCGTTTTTCATCGAGTTCGCGATGCTGAACAAATGCACGGTAAGGTGCAATTCCGGTTCCGGCTCCCACCATAATAATGGGTGTTTCCGGGTTTTGAGGTAAACGGAAGTTATTGTTTTTCTCTACAAAAACAGGTACTGTATCGCTTTCTTCGATTCTGTCGGAAAGAAAAACGGAACATAAACCAGTCTTGTTCCGGTCATCATTTTTGTATTTTACAACTCCAACGGTCAGATGAACTTCATCGGCATATGCTTGCGGGCTTGAGGAAATGGAATAAAGCCGGGGTTGTACAGGACGCAATAACGAAATAAACTGATCTGCAGATAATTTTTCAGGGAAATGGGTGAATAAATCCACCAGATCTTTTCCATAAATAAATTCTTTTACCGTATCCTGTGATTGAAGGATTTCTTTAATTTCATTGTTATCAGTCAGTTTTGCATAGCGATTCAACACATCGGGTGTAATGTGTGTCAGTTCGTAATTTTTGAGAAGAGTTTCACTCAAAGTTCTTTCACCGGTTTCTGAAATTATTTTATCGTTGGGCGAAAGATTCACCGTCTGAATCAGACTTTCAACTAATTCCGGCGGATTGGATGCCAAGATTCCCAATGAATCGCCGGGTTCATAAGTTAATCCGGAATTTTCGAGCGAAAGTTCAATGTGCAAAGTTTGCCGATTACTGTCCCGTCCGTGCAAAAAAGTTTTTTCGAGTACCTGTGCCTGAAACGGATTGTGTTTTCCAAAGGTGCTTGTTGTTTCTGAATAACCGTATTTAGATTCCGTTTGTTGAGTAGTCGTTTTATTATCATTTAATTGCAACAGACTATCCGTAACCCAATGCAATGCCGAATCCTGAAAATCAACATCACAATCAACCCTTGCTGTAATCCGTTTTGCACCCAATTCTTCAAACCGGTTATCAACTTCAATTCCCGTTTGGCAGAATTTCAAATATGAACTGTCACCTAAGGCCAGAACGGAAAAATTTACATTGTCAAGTTTCGGGGCACGTTTGCTAAAGAGAAAATCGTGGAACGTTTTTGCCTGAAACGGAGGCTCACCTTCACCATGCGTGCTTACTATAACCAGTAAATTAGTTTCATTTTTCAAATCATTGGTTTTATAGGTTTCCATGTTTTTGAGTTTCGCATCGAAGCCTAATGCAGTGGCCTTTTTTTGTGCTTGTCTGGCTATTCCTTCTCCATTTCCGGTACGCGAACCGTATAATATCGTTAATGATTTGCCATTTTGGCTGGAACCTGAATCATTTTGTAAGGTAGTTGTAAGTATTGATTCAGTGACTTGTTGAACCTTCACTTCCTGAACAGAAAGTCCCGCAAAATACCCTGAAATCCAGTTGATTTGTGTGGGCGTAAGCGAACCCGAGAGTTCCGTAAGCAGTTTAATTTGTTCTGCCGATAAAGGAAATAAGCTGTTGTTAGTCATTCTGCAATATGGATTTGAGTTATTGTCCGGCAAAGTTAGAGCTAGTGTCAAGGTTCGGAAATACCCTTGTTGATGTAAATTGGATACCATAAACGAGGTAGAATAAATGACCATACAAAGGGATTTCTGTAACGAAATGAATTATGGAATTTTGCAAAGTCAAATTTCAAATACAAACTACGAACTGAACATGATTAAAAAAACATACGTAAGCGAAAAGCCCTATCGAAGTATAGTTAAAGCTATTTCGTGGCGCATGATTGGCACAATAGATACGGTTTTTATTTCTTTTTTAATTGTCGGAAATATTAAGTTTGCTCTTTCAATAGGTGGTGTTGAGCTATTTACTAAAATGTTTTTATACTTTTTGCACGAAAGACTTTGGAATAAAATAAAATTTGGAAAAGTAGAACAGAAACCGATAGATTACCAGATTTAGATTTTTATAATAAGCAATTCAACCAATGAATAAAGCAGATTTACAATTTTTACCCATCTCATTAAATGTTACCGGCAAAAAAATATTGTTGGTTGGCGGTGGAAAAATAGCCACTCATAAAGCAACGATTATGAAGCGTTTTGTGGATAATGTTACGGTTGTTGCGCCTGATATTACCCCGGAAATAGAAGCATTGGGTTTTATTTTATTGCGTAAAGAATATGAAGCTTCTGATTTAGATGGATTTTTTCTGGTTTATGTTGTTACTGACAATCATGAACTAAACCGACAGATTAAAAAAGATGCCGAAGAACGTGGTATTTTAACCAGTGTGTGCGATGCACCTTTGCTTTGCGATTTTGTCTCGCCGGCGATTCACAAAGAAGGATATATCACTGTTTCTGTCGGATCAAATGCTCAAAACGTTTATCAATCAGTGGATATCCGAAATCAGATTAAAGTATTATTCGAAAATGGAAGTATTCAAGTTCGTTAAAATATAGGGTCCGAATCATGACAACAAATTATTTTATCATTCCCGGTTATGGTGGTTCAGGGTCGAATCATTGGCAAACCTATTTCGAGAAAACCCAAACGAATTTTCAGCGCATTAACCAGAAAGACTGGGATAATCCAAATATTGACGAATGGGTTGAGAATATTGATAAAGCAATTGAAGGTTATGACCCTGAAACGGTTGTGTTGGTAGCTCATAGTCTGGGCTGTCTCACGGTCGTTGAATGGGCAAAACAGTATCACAGAAATATTAAGGCGGCATTACTGGTTGCACCTCCCGATACGGAAGTTATCAAAAGAAAGATTGAGAAAAAACTTTTTGAAGTGGCACCAATAATTAAATTTCCATTTCCAACCACACTCGTTGCAAGTACGAATGATCCCTGGGTAAGCATTGAGAAGGCTGAATTTTATGCCCGATGTTGGGGCAGCGGTTTTATCAACATTGGAGATGCCGGACATATTAATAATTTATCGGGATATGGCGAATGGGAGCAAGGACTTGAAATCCTGAAAAAGTTGGTTGATTAGATTTTATAAATTTAGTATTTTGTAAAACAAAGAAAAAATGTCTTATAATAGTTCAAATAGAATTCCTGAATTTTCAATGGGTAAAGTAACTCTGGTGGGTTTTGGTCCCGGTGATCCGGACTTGCTGACTATTGCCGGAGAACGTGCCATTGCTAATGCCGATATTATTTTTCATGACGATCTTGTAGATATTGACTTTTTGGATAATTACAAGGCGGAAAAAGTTTATGTTGGAAAGCGTAGTCATTGTCATAGTTTTGAGCAGGAAGCCATCCATGATTTAATGCTCGAAGCGGCTCGAATGGGTAAAAATATCGTGAGATTAAAGGGCGGCGATTCGATGGTTTTTGCACACGGAGGTGAAGAAATAGAGTTCTTGAAAAGCAAAGCTGTACCGGTGAGTGTAATCCCGGGAATTTGTACGGGAATTGCTGTTGCAGCTCTGACTCAGATCCCATTGACATTGAGAGGAATTGCGAAATCTGTTGCATTTATAACCGGGCATACTTCCGATGTGCAATTGCCAAATACCGACACACTGGTGTGCTTTATGGCAGGTTCTACCATTCACAAAATTGCGGCTAAAGCCATTGCCGAAGGGCGTGATCCCAATACACCTGTGGCTCTGGTGTACAACGTTTCTTTACCCGATCAACAGGAATTTTTGTCTACATTGAAAATTTTGAGCCGGACCGAAGATAAATTTCCGACTCCGGTTATCATTATCATTGGAGATGTGATTTCATACAGACAAAATCTCATTCAACAAACTCAGGAAATGCTTTTGAGTTTATAAAATACGCTCAGCAAGTTCTTTCCCTTGTTTTATCCTGTCTGCCATTCCAATTCCATCGCGCAGATTTCCGCCAATTTGCAATCCTGTAAATTGTGTTTCGAGTGTTTTTATGGTTGAAAAACGATCTCCACTTTCAACTCCATATTGGGGTATGGCGTAATTGTGGCGGACAATTTTAAACAATTCAGGATTAAACTCGTCCAAACTCATCAACTCTTTGCATTCCTTTTCAACAATTGTCCGAATCTGATCGTCGGTTAATGAAATAAGATCCTGGCGTTTGACCCCTCCCATGAAAATGGATAACAATGCGCCACCTTCGGGAGCTCTGTTTTTAAAGAGTGACGACATGTAAAGTATGCCCAGCAAATCGCGTTTTTCAATGGATGGAATCAGACCGCCAAAACCATCAAGCCTGCAACCTTTCCACGTTTTAAAACCAACCGAAACTTCAATCACTTTGGTGTAAAGGAGCGAATTCAGTTTTTGCATGGAAACAGCATCAATAAAAGGGAAAATCGAATCCAATGCATATGCTCCAATGGTGCTGATTACATTTTTTGCGTAGATTGTACAGGCTTCTTTTTGTGCATTTGTATACTGTACTTTGTAGCCGTCTTCAATTTTGGTTACAGTAATATTCTCAACTCCCAATGTGAAATTTTCAACACCGGCAGATGCGTATAAACTTTTTGTCAAGGTGCTTAATCCGCCTTCAAAAGAAAATACTTTTTTACTTACTTTTTTTTCCTCAGAAATTTTCTTTTCAAATCCTTTTCGAAACGATCCGCCGATTAAACTTCCGTATTTTTGTTCCAGATTATACAGTTTTGGGAGCGCATATTTGGGTATTAAATAGGTTGGATCGCCTGCATAAACTCCAATGATAAATGGATCGATGGCATAGTTTAAAAAGCTTTGTCCGAGTCTTCTCTTTACAAAATCCGCCAGATTTTCGTGAGGGTTTTTCCCTGCCGGACGGAACGGTTCGCCCAACACACGGAATTTATCTTTAAGGGTAAAAAGTGGTGTCATTATGGCTTCTCTTGCTCCCAAAGGCAAGCTTTCCCATCTTCCGTTTTTAAGAATAAATCTTTTTTTTACATTATCTCCGGCAACTTCCAACCCGCATTTTCCCGCTAAATCCTCGAAAAGTTCTACCACCGTTGTATTACCTACCACGCCTGTATTCGGACCATTTTCAGTCAGAAAATCATCTTCTTTTTTCGATTGTATCACACCGCCAATCCGGGTTTGTT
>JAQTOL010000004.1 GCA_028748945.1 Paludibacter sp. | reverse complement strand
CTTCATCGGTTGACTCTTTTAATGGAGCAACAGATCTTTCAAGATCATTTCTCATCCCAAAGAGTAACAACTTGTTATCGTATGCAATTATAGATGCTCCGGCAGCCAGAGTATCCAACGAATGATTTTCGTTACTGAAATCAAACCAATTTGTATTGTTTTCAGAACTCCAGGAGTGTTTTGAATAAGTATTATCAGGTAAATAGCCACCCAGAACCAAAACTTTAGGTTTCCCGTTACGGGTCGAAAATGAAAGAGCAGTAAAATCCTGTACCGGGAAATTTTGCGGAATTACATCACTACTCATCGGATTGCTCCAAGTGGTCCCATCATATGATCTGAAATAATACTGCTGGTCTGTTTTCGACTGTGTCACGGCCCACAACTTTCCATTAAAATCATAGAGCAATGATTTAAAAATATATTCAGAGGTGGCAGTAGCCGATTTATTCCAGGTAAATCCATCCGAAGTATAGTACAGATTTGTTCCATCATCATCGGTAAGATATAGACTTCCACTATATTCGACCACACTTCTCAGGGGGTTATAAGCCGGCAATCCGGTTACAATTTCTGAGTTCCATGAATATCCGTCAACCGAAGTATATAAATAGTTCTTTACACCACTGTTTACATAAAGAAAGAGCGTGTCATTAAATAAAACTGTTTTTTGAAATCCTCCCGAATGCGAATAAATACCACTGTTAATTTTTTGCCAAACATATAATTTAGGTTCTACCTTGTGTACATTTACCTTGACAACATAATCTCTGTGAAATGTTGTATCGGCAGCGTAATTGCGGACTTTCATAGGCATTGAAAAGTCAATCGTATCGGTACCAGTAATATGTACAGTATCTGAAGTATTAGTATAAATAATGTATGCAAAGGTTGAAGATTTAAAAGTAAAGGTCGGGTATACGCTGTCAATCCGGGTATTATAGGGTAATGAATCTAAGTTAACAATAACGGAATCACCAACCTGAGAATCATATTCCAGTGTAAATGCAGCAGTCGACAGATATGGAATACTATCATTTGCAGCAAAAGTCAACGATGAAAAACTCGGGTTTGTTGAATATGAAGTAACGTCTGTTGTACCTAAACAAGAACTTAGAAAAACAACTGAAGAAAAGATTAATATTAACCGGATAGAATTAAATTTCATATAACTATTTTTTTTAAACGGACAAAGTTAAAAACATTTTAGGTCATCTAAACCGCATTTTCTAAGTTTTATCTTTTTTTATCATTAAAACTAAGATATTTAGAGGAAAATGCCATTTTTGATATTTTGAAGGGTAACCCTTGCAAAGAAAACAGGAGAAAATTATTCAAGCTCTACCATCACCGGACAATGATCGGAATGAATAGCATCCGATAGTATACTTGCCGATTTCAATCGGTTTCGGATCGGTTCGCTAACCCAATGATAATCGATTCGCCATCCGGCATTACTGAAACGAGCTCCCGCCCGGTAACTCCACCAACTGTATTTCTCGGCAGACTGATCGAAAACGCGGAAAGAATCTACCATACCGGATGCTTCGTACTGATCCAGCCAGGCTCGTTCTTCAGGTAAAAAGCCCGAAACACCATTTTGACGTTCGGGATGATTAATATCTATGGGTTTATGACAAATATTATAATCGCCGCAAACCACCAGATTGGGTCTTGTTGTTCTTAAATTGACGATGTATTTTGCAAATTCGCTTAAAAATTCCATTTTAAATGCCTGGCGGATTTCGCCGGATGAACCAGACGGAATATACACGCAAACTATTGTTAAATCTCCAAAATCAGCCCGTATGACGCGGCCTTCACCATCGTAGATTGGAAATTGCATTCCAATTACTACTTTATCCGGAGTTTGTTTTGTAATGATTGCTACTCCACTATACCCTTTTTTTTCTGCCGAATGTAGGTATGAAGTGTAACCCATCTCAGCAAAGAGCATAGTGTCTATTTGATCTGGTTGAGCTTTTGTCTCTTGTAAACAAAGGACATCCGGATTTTCGGATAATAGCCATTCGGTGAAATTTTTGTTCAATGCTGCACGTATACCGTTTACATTGTAGGAAATTATTTTCATTGATTTGCTTTTTTTACTTGTTTGTATAACTCAGACGCAAACACAAAATTGTTCAGCGCTTCATTATCAACATGAAAAATGTCGTTTTTGTTCCCTTGCCAGGCCTTTTCTCCTTGTTCAATGAAAATAATGTTTTCTCCGATTTCCATTACAGAGTTCATATCGTGTGAATTAATGATGGTCGTGATGTCAAATTCGTGCGTGATTTCAAAAATTAGCCGGTCTATTATTAACGAGGTTTTAGGATCAAGTCCGGAGTTTGGTTCGTCGCAGAATAGATATTTGGGTTGTAAAGCGATTGCACGGGCTATGGCCACACGTTTTTGCATTCCACCGCTAATTTCGGAAGGAGCCAAACCAAATGCTTTTTCATCCAGATCTACATGTTTCAGGCAAAAGTATGCACGATCAATCATTTCTTCTTTTGTAGAGTCGGAAAACATTTCAAGCGGATACATTACATTTTCGAGTACACTCACTGAATCGAAAAGAGCAGAACCCTGAAACAACATTCCTACTTCCCGCCTCAAAATGCGAATATCACTCATACGCATATCGGGTAAATTTCTACCATCGTATTCAATTCTCCCTCCATCAATCCGGTGCAGACCAATAATACTTTTCATCAATACGGTTTTTCCCGAACCACTTGCACCAATAATCATATTGGTTTGTCCGGTTTCGAAAACTGCAGATACGTTTTTCAAGACCTGATTTCCATCGAAGGATTTATCAATATTTTTTACTTCAATCATTTTATTTCCAGTATAAAACCTAAAGAACGTTTAGTTCAACATAATTTTGGTGATAAGAATATTAAAAAACAGAATTAAAATACTTCCGTTTACAACTGCATTTGTACTCGATTTACCTACATCGAGTGCCCCTCCATAAGAATAATATCCATAAAAAGCTGCCACAGAGGAAATAAGAAAGGCAAAAAGCATCGATTTAAGAATGGAATAGAAAACATAATAGGGTATGAATGCATATTGAATCCCAACGAGATAATCACCTGTTGTCATTATATCTGTAAGAACTCCGACAAAGTATCCGCCACCTATACCTAGAGCCATGCTAAAGATAACCAGAAAAGGCATCATCAACACGAAGGCAATTATTTTAGGTAGAATCAGATAGTTGGCTGAGTTTACACCCATAATTTCGAGGGCATCAATCTGCTCGGTAATACGCATGGTACCAATCTCTGATGCGATATTGGAACCCACTTTGCCGGCCAGAATCAAACATAAAATGGTGGACGAAAACTCCAGCAAAAGTGTATCACGTGTAACCAATCCTGTAGTATAAACAGGAAGAAGTGGATTGGATGTGTTCAGTTTGGTTTGCATGGTCATAATGAATCCAATGAAAACGGATATAATCGCAACAATTGGTAATGATTGCAAACCCAGTTTCTCGAGTTCCTTTGGGAACTGTCGGAAAAACATTTTCCAGCGGTCCGGTTTTACAAAGACCCGTTTCATCAACAAAATATATTTTCCTGTATCGTTTAATAAACTCATAATATATAGTTATATGTGGTTAATTTTTAGAAAATTATGAATGATTGGAGTTAAATCAGATGAAATGCAAATATACATAATTTTCGTGATATTTCTAATTCGCTGTCTTTCAATATTTTTTACAAAAAAAGAGAAACCCGGTTTACGAATTTCTCTTTTATTATTTCTTTCAGAAGATAGTAATTATACGCGTCTTTCTTTGATTCTGGCTTTTTTACCTGTAAGTTCACGTAAATAGTACAATTTAGCACGACGTACTTTACCATGTTTGTTTACAGTAATGCTCTCAATAAATGGTGATTCCAGAGGGAATATACGTTCTACACCAACATTTCCGGAAATTTTACGAACCGTAAAACGCTTTTTAGTTTGGTGACCAACGATTTTAATTACATCGCCACGAAACTCTTGAATACGTTCTTTTGTACCTTCAATAATACGGTAAGCAACCGTAATCGTATCCCCGCTTTTAAATACCGGGTGTGTTTTTTCAACAAGAAATGCTTGTTCTGCAACTTTAATTAAGTCCATTATTGCTTTTTTTTATTAAATATTATGCGCAATATTCACAGACCACTCTATATTCTGTCAGAGATTACGCTAAAATTGGACTGCAAAAGTACTCTTTTTTTTTAATTCAACAAATGATAGCTTCATTTTTTTTATTTTAAAGTCATTTTTATGAGTAAACATTTCGCATGAAATAGTCGTTTACACTCTATCATTCAGATGAATTACGAAATTAAATAGATATTGATTTATTTTGACTAACTTTGCACCCTCAAAAAAAAAGATTGTGTTACATGCAGAAAATTAGAAATATTGCAATTATTGCCCACGTTGACCATGGTAAAACAACTCTGGTGGACAAGATGTTATTAGCCGGACACTTATTCCGTGATAACGAAAATGCAGGCGAGTTAATAATGGATAGTAATGACCTCGAACGCGAAAGGGGAATAACCATTTTAGCAAAAAACGTATCTATAGAATACCTTGGATACAAAATTAATATCATCGATACTCCGGGTCACTCGGATTTTGGAGGCGAGGTAGAAAGGGTTCTTAACATGGCTGATGGAGTTCTTCTGTTGGTAGATGCTTTTGAAGGGCCTATGCCTCAAACACGTTTTGTACTTCAAAAGGCCTTGCAAATTGGACTAAAACCAATTGTCGTAGTGAATAAAGTGGATAAACCCAACTGTCGCCCCGATGAAGTTCATGAAGCTGTATTCGATTTGATGTATAACTTAAATGCCACCGAAGAGCAGCTTGACTTCCATACAATTTATGGTTCTGCCAAGAATAACTGGATGGCAGAAGACTGGAAAGAACCTACAGACAATATTATTCCGTTGCTTGATGCAATTATAAAATATATTCCGGAACCGCTTTATTTAGAAGGTACACCTCAAATGTTGATAACCTCGCTCGACTACTCGTCATATGTGGGTCGTATTGCAGTGGGACGTGTACATCGTGGGATTCTCCGTGAAGGTATGGATGTAAATTTAGTGAAACGTGATGGAAAGGCTATTAAATCGCGTATCAAAGAATTACACACTTTTACAGGTCTGGGACGTACACGCGCTCAGGAAGTAAAATCGGGTGATATTTGTGCACTGGTAGGAATTGATGGCTTTGAAATCGGTGATTCTATTGCCGATCTTCAGAATCCGGAACCTTTGGTACCCATTGCCATTGATGAACCAACCATGAGTATGGTTTTCACAATCAACACTTCTCCATTTTTTGGAAAAGAAGGGAAATTTGTAACATCTAGACATATTCATGACCGGCTAATGAAAGAGTTGGACAAAAATCTGGCTTTGAGAGTAGAAAAGAATCCTGATTCGGATGTTTGGAATGTATACGGACGCGGGGTTCTTCATTTATCAGTTTTGATTGAAACCATGCGACGTGAAGGCTATGAATTACAGGTAGGGCAACCACAGGTGATTTTCAAGGAAATAGATGGTAAACGTTGCGAGCCAATTGAACAACTCACCATCAACTTACCGGAAGATTGTTCCGGAAAAGTCATCGAAATGGTGGCCATTCGTAAAGGTGAAATGTTAACAATGGAAGTAGTGAACGATCGGATCCAGTTGGAATTTTTAATTCCTTCACGTGGAATTATCGGTTTGCGTAATGCAGTTCTAACTTCATCAGCAGGTGAAGCTATCATGTCGCACCGCTTTTTAGAATATCAACCTTTCAAAGGAAATATCGAAAAACGAAATAATGGTTCGATTATTGCGATGGAAGGCGGAAGGGCTTTTGCTTATTCCTTAGACAAATTGCAAGACCGTGGAAGATTCTTTGTTTTTCCTCAGGATGAAATTTATGCTGGTCAGGTGGTAGGTGAAAGTTCTAAGGAAGGTGATATTGTTGTAAACGTTACGAAACCGAAGAAACTCACCAATATGCGTGCTTCGGGTGCCGACGATAAAGCGAAACTGATTCCACCTGTTGTTTTCAGTTTGGAAGAAGCATTGGAGTATATTAAAGAAGATGAATATGTTGAACTTACGCCGACTTGCATAAGGTTGCGTAAAATCTACCTGGATGAAAACGAACGGAAACGTATGACGAGAAAGTAATTTCGAACTTAATAACGTCAAGGTTTTAATGTAACTTTATACTTTAATCGTAATAATGATGTTATTAATTCGTATTATTCTTTATATTATTTCTTTTTGATTATGAAATTTAAATATTTTAGTTTTCTGGTCGTTTTATTTTTTTCTTATTCAACCGTTGTTAATGCCCAGTTAGGCTTAAAAGCCGGAGTAAACTTAGCAAACGAAATCAAATCGTTAAATTTGGCTGATATTAACGCCAGTAATTTAACCGGATACCAAATTGGTTTGGTTTATCAGGCTATGCCAAAGAAATCGGGATTAGGTGTTGAAATTGGAGCTTTGCTTTCGCAAAAGGGGAGTGTAATCGACAGTACTAATCTGGATTATTCTATTCAACAGGGTTACAGGGAATTGAATTATATTGAAGTCCCGTTGAACCTGCGATATCATATTTCAATAGGTTTTATTGGATTTTATGGATTTGGTGGAGTTTATGGAGGATATGAATTAAATGGGAAAGTTGTCGATGAAATTGTAGGCACAACGCAGGATGAAACTTTTCAAACCTTTATGGATCACGTTGATTATGGTTATAATTTTGGTGCAGGTGTTGAGCTGTTTCGGAAAGTACAATTGGGAGCTACCTGGAGTCAGGGTGTGAAAAATGTTTCAGCCTCAGGAATAACACCAGGTACAAACAGGGTATTATCTGTAAATCTGGTGTATCTGTTCTAAACATGAATATTAATAAAAAAAAGATGACTTCATTAGAAGTCATCTTTTTTTATTATCTATGTCTTGTCTATTTTTCAATTTCATCCAATGCCAAACCATAAGCGGAGACGCCCAATGCAAAATATTCAATTTCACCTGCATTTGTATAAAGTTTAGCTAACCTCGCTTGTTTTACGCCGGTACGGTGGGTCGGATGATTTTCCATATAAGCTGTGTTTGCGCTCAGTGAATCCGGACAACGATAAGCCCAATATACTTTATCAGAAGCATTATTTACGACAATACCTGTTATGTATTCCAACGAATTATCCATGGGTGCATCATCAATCCGTCTGGCATTTGACCCATTTATATCTGCTACCCAAAAACCTACTTTTTCAGACGGGGCAGTAACTGAAAAGTAAATCTTTTGATTAATTTTATCAATGCTGAATGCTCTGATTGAGTATCCTGTAAGAATTGCTCCCAAGGACGGAATAATTCCGGAATTTATATCTGATTCCTCAAAGCGATACATTCCGGCACCTGAACCTCCTTTTGCCCAGAAATAAATATCATCATAACAATTAATACCTCCACTGAACTGATCGGATGCCATACCATTTCCATAATAACCTATACTGTTCACTTTAGCGAGATAAAAAGGTGCGGTATTTTGAGCATCAACACTACCATTCCAGGTAAGTGTTTTATTTCTTTGGTCTATAGCAATTTTATAGAGTAACTCACTGTAGTCGGTCCAATAAATATAATTATTATCTACAGAACCGTTAAAAAATCCAAAATGAGTACTTAATCCCTTGTTGTTTATAACTTCTTCATCCTTGTCTGTCGTCAAATTGATAGCCCGGATATTCCCGTCACCAGAAGTATTTGTTAACCAATCATTTTGGTAAGTAATTTTGGACCCGGCATCAAAAATATAAGCATAATTTAAACTGGAAGACATATTAAACGGGTGCTTACCGGATGAGATACCTGTACTTGTATAGTCTTCAAATCCATTCGTAAAAATCCGTTGTCTTAAAATCTGTCCATCTTTTTCGGCCATCAATAAACTTGCCACTTTTACATCGTATACCGTGATGGTATCGGCAACATTATAAATTGAATCACCGATAGTTACTGTTAATTTCACGATTTCAGTTACATTTTTCTTTGAAAAAAATAATTTTGGCTTAATTGCAGTTGAAACATTATTTACAATGCTGTCACCGTGGGCATTGGATGAAAAGGTCCAGTTATAGCTTACAGCATAACTGTTCGGATTATAAATGACAGCGTTAAAGGTAACAAAAGAATAATAATCTACTTGATCAACGTTCATTTCAATTGTTGGAATAGTGTCGTAAATAATTATTTGTTTCGTTTTTACATAATTGTTGTTGGAATTAACTTTAAGAACAACCGTGTAGGTTCCTGCTTTTGTAAAAGTATGAGTTGGATTTTCAGTAGTAGAAGAATAATCATCACCAAATGACCAGCTCCAACTATCACCTCCCGAAGAGGAATTGGTGAACGTTACTGTTTCTCCTGCTTTAGGAGCTACGGGCGAGTAAGTAAAATCTGTGTTAATGGCATCACTACACCCGGAGAAACCGATGATAATCAGAGAAAGGAAAGCAATAACTGAAGTTTTATTTGACATACCGATTATGTTATAAAATTAACCGCAAATATAAACATTCTATTTTGTTTTTTTCAATTAATTCAATAAGTTATTGTTAATTATTGATTCCATCTATAAATTTAAGAGGAAGAATATTCTTTTCAATAATAAAGCTGTTTATATATATTTTTTTTTGTACCTTTGCACCCCATTATAAAAAGATAAATATCAGAAAATTACTCTATTATTAAATTATGAATATTGTAAGAAAGGACCTCGATCAAAGCAATGCAGTTGTAACTTTACGCATTGAAAAAGCGGATTATACAGAGAAAGTGGATAAAACCTTACGCGATTATCGCAAGAAAGCGAATATTCCCGGCTTTCGCCCCGGTATGGTGCCGGTAGGCTTAGTAAAAAAAATGTATGGAAAAGCCGTATTAGCGGAAGAAATCAACAAATTGGTTTCAGAGAACTTGTACAAATTTATTCACGAGAATAATATTAATATTCTTGGTGAACCGCTTCCAAACGAAACAGAACAACAAACCATCGATTTTGATACCCAGGACGAGTTCGAGTTTGTTTTTGATTTGGGAATAGCTCCTGAATTTGAAGTGGAATTGACCAAAAAAGATAAAGTAAAATACTATAATATTGCCGTAAGCGACGAAATGATTGACAATCAGATTAAATCATATACGGGTCGTTATGGGAAATACATACAGGAAGAAGTTGTTGAAGAAAAGGACATGCTTAAAGGCGAATTGCTTGAAATGGCAAATGGCAAAGTAAACGAAGATGGACTTAAAGTTCAGGATGCAACACTTACTGCAGCCTACATGAAAGATGCCGATCAAAAAGCATTATTTGTTGGAGCTAAAAAAGGAGATTTAATCACTTTCAATCCAGCAAAAGCGTATGTGGATGAAACTGAAATTAGCTCATTACTGAAAATATCGAAAGATGCCGCTAAAACGGTTGATGCCGATTTCCAACTCAAAATTGAAAGCATTACGCGTTATCACGAATCGGAAATAGACCAGACTTTGTTTGATAAAGTATATGGTGATGCTGTAGTGAAAAGTGAAGAAGAATTCAGGGCTAAAATTTCAGAAAATATACAGGAAGGATTAGTTGCTGACAGCGATTATAAATTCGGTGTTGATGTCCAGGAAATGTTGGTAGCTAAATATAATGATCTTGCCTTCCCTGATAAATTTCTTAAGCGTTGGGTATTATCCTCCAATGAGAATTTGACACCCGAGACTTTGGAAGCCGATTATCCTAAAATGATTGCTGATTTAACATGGCATCTGCTTAAGGATAAACTGGCTAAAGCGAATGATGTCAAGGTAGAAGCTGCGGATGTTGATGAATATGCAAAAAAAATGGCCAAAGCGCAATTTGCTCAATATGGAATGATTGGAATGGATGACGAAATAATCGCCAACTATGCCAAAGACATGTTGAAAAAAGAGGAAACATTAAAGAACATCGTCGATAAGGTTGCTGAAGAAAAAGTCTTTGCAGTTATTAAAGAAACTGTGAAATTAGATACGAAAGAAGTTTCGATTGAAGAATTCAATAAAATGTTTGATGCAAAATAATTGATTTCTAAATATTTTGCCGAGCGAAGTTTCTGATTCTCGTAAAAAGGCTTTTAACTCTTAAAAAATCAAACAAAATAGTTATATCTTTGTTTCTTTTTTGAAATAGGTTAAAGACTTTTTTCGATTAAAACAGTGTTTCTTAGTTCTCTTTTATTTAAAATTTAAATTTTCAAACTCATATAATTATGAATAACAACGATTTTCGCGATTTTGCAACAAAACATCTCCGCATGAACGGGTTGGCTCTCGATAAATATACTGACATTAGCAGTAATTACATTTCTCCTTCCATCCTCGAGGAACGTCAACTAAATGTGACTCAAATGGATGTTTTCTCCCGTTTAATGATGGATCGCATCATCTTTCTGGGAACACAGGTGGACGACTACACAGCTAATGTTATTCAGGCTCAGTTACTTTACCTGGATTCTTCCGATCCCGGGAAGGATATCTCCATTTACCTGAATACACCGGGTGGATCAGTTTATGCCGGATTGGGAATTTATGACACTATGCAGTTCATAAGTTCTGATGTTGCAACAATTTGTACCGGAATGGCCGCATCGATGGGAGCTGTATTAATGGTGGCAGGAGCAAAAGGAAAACGCTCGGCTTTGAAGCATTCACGTATCATGATACATCAACCAATGGGTGGTGCTCAGGGTCAGGCTTCTGATATTGAAATTACTGCCCGCGAAATCCAGAAACTTAAAAAAGAATTGTATAACATTATTGCCGAACATTCGGGAAATCCTTTTGACAGAATTGAAAAAGATTCGGATCGTGACTATTGGATGACTTCTGAAGAAGCATTGGATTATGGCATGATTGATAAAATATTATTAAACGAAAAGAAAAAATAAAACCCTGAACTCTTTTGGAGACATTGGAGGTTAATACATTATGGCTAAAAGTATCAAAACCTGTAGTTTTTGCGGACGTCCCGAATCGAAGGTTGGTTTTTTCATTGTGGGACTTGATGGCGCACATATTTGTAACGAATGTGCCATTCAAGCTTCAGAAATAGTAAAAGAAAACACGAGCAGCAAATCAAATTTGCCAAATTTAAAGAACGAGGAACTACCAAAACCTATCGAAATAAAAGAATATCTTGATGAATATGTGATTGGACAAGATGAGGCTAAAAGATACTTATCGGTAGCGGTTTACAATCATTATAAACGTTTGATGCAAGAAAATTCGAATGATGATGTTGAAATTGAGAAATCAAACATTATCATGGTCGGTTCTACAGGAACCGGAAAGACTATGCTTGCCCGTACCATTGCCAGAAAACTGCATGTCCCGTTTGCTATTGTAGATGCCACTGTTTTAACTGAAGCAGGGTATGTTGGCGAAGATATTGAGAGTATCCTTACGCGTTTGTTACAGGTTGCCGATTACGATGTGAAAGCTGCCGAACGTGGTATTGTCTTTATTGATGAAATAGATAAAATTGCCCGTAAAGGTGATAATCCAAGCATTACCCGTGATGTTAGTGGTGAAGGAGTGCAACAGGGATTACTCAAATTACTCGAAGGGGCTGTTGTAAATGTGCCACCACAAGGCGGAAGGAAACATCCTGATCAAAAAATGATTGCTGTTAACACTCAAAATATTTTATTTGTTTGTGGTGGAGCTTTTGATGGTATTGAGAAAAAAATCGCTTCGCGCCTGAATACAAGAGTTGTAGGATATACTGCTGCTAAAGAGAATGAAATGGTTGATAAGCATAATCTACTACAATATATTGCTCCCCAGGATTTGAAATCATTCGGTTTAATTCCTGAAATTATCGGACGTTTACCCATTCTTACTTATTTGGAACCATTGGATCGTGCTGCACTCCGCCGCATTCTGACTGAACCGAAGAACTCTATTATTAAACAATATATTAAGTTGTTTAGAATGGATGATATTGAGTTGCAATTTGAAGAAGATGTTTTGGAATATATTGTTGACAAAGCAATTGAATTTAAGTTGGGAGCACGCGGCCTTCGCTCTATTACAGAAACCATCATGATGGACGAAATGTTTGAAATGCCATCTAAAAAAATTAAAACATTGAATATCATATTGCCATATGCTGAAAGTAAAATAGAAAAGACAAATATTAATCGTTTAAAAATTGCATAACAAAAACGTTTAATTTTTTATCCTCCAGATAGATATGTTTAATTACCGGGATATTAACTAGAAAAAATAGTTAATATCCCGGTTTTTTTTTTCAAAAGTGTTGTATATATGAAATCTGTTTATAATTTTGTCTGAGAAATATCAGTAATCTAAATCATTCAAATTATAGTTTATTTGCAATAAAGCGCAAAAAAACATATAGATCCGTGCTTTTATTTCGACAATAAATACTACTTTCGCATTCGATTTTTTACAAAAGACGTTATTTATGGCCAAACTACCTGCGTTAACAGCGCAGTTGAAAAAAAACTTCGGTTTCGACAAATTTAAAGGGAATCAGGAAGCTATTATTCAAAATGTACTTGATGGGAAGGATACTTTCGTATTGATGCCTACCGGTGGTGGAAAATCTTTATGTTATCAGCTACCATCATTGGTTATGGAGGGTACCGCAATTGTCATTTCACCATTGATTGCTTTGATGAAAAATCAGGTTGATGCCATGCGTAGTTTTAGCGAAGAAGATGGAATTGCACACTTTATAAATTCATCATTATCCAAGCAGGCCATCGATTTAGTAAAAGGCGATATCTTGTCCGGAAAGACAAAATTATTATACGTAGCTCCCGAATCTTTGACCAAAGATGAAAATATAGAGTTTCTTAAACAATTAAAAATTTCATTTTACGCAGTCGACGAAGCACATTGTATTTCGGAATGGGGTCACGATTTTCGTCCTGAATATAGGCGTATTCGTCCAATAATTAATGAAATAGGGGTGGCACCGGTTATTGCATTAACGGCAACTGCTACTCCCAAAGTTCAGCATGATATTCAGAAGAATTTAGGGATGTTGAATGCGACTGTTTTCAAATCGTCGTTTAACCGTGCTAATTTATTTTACGAAGTTCGTCCAAAAACGGCTGATGTAGATAAGGAAATTATTAAATATATACGTTCACAAGCCGGAAAATCAGGAATTATTTATTGTTTGAGCCGCCGGAAAGTCGAAGAATTATCTGAAACACTGCGTATGAATGGCGTTTCGGTACTTCCTTACCATGCAGGTATGGAAACTGTCGTGCGAAGTGAAAATCAGGATAGTTTTCTGATGGAGAAAGTGGATGTGATTGTTGCGACTATTGCTTTTGGAATGGGGATTGATAAACCCGATGTAAGGTATGTGCTTCACTACGATATGCCCAAAAGTCTGGAAGGATATTATCAGGAAACAGGTCGTGGCGGACGTGATGGCGGAGAGGGACAGTGTATTGCCTTTTACGCTTATAAAGATTTAGACAAACTAAGAAAATTTATGCAAGGCAAGCCAGTTGCCGAGCAAGAAATAGGTAATCAATTATTATTGGAAACTCAAGCATATGCAGAGTCTTCTGTTTGTAGACGAAAATTATTACTCCATTATTTTGGAGAAGAATACATGGAAGATAACTGTGGCTGTTGTGACAACTGTATGAAACCACGAAAATTTATTGAAGGGCAAGAATTATTGTCCCTGGTGCTGGAAACTATTCTGCTTGTTAAAGAGAAGTTTAAAGCTGAGCACATTGTAGACATCCTGAAAGGAAACGAGACTTCGGATGTAAAATCTTATCAACACGATGAACTGGAAAACTTTGGTTCGGCGTCCGATGAAGATGAAAGATTACTTCATGCAGTCATCCGTCAGGCTATGATTGCCGTCTTTATTTCGAAAGATATCGAAAACTACGGTTTGTTAAAACTGACACCGAGAGGAAAAGCCTACCTGAAAAATCCTGAACCATTTCCAATTGTCAAAGACATTGAATTTGAAGAGGATGAAGATGATGCAGTTGTAAAAAGCGGAGGTGGTACCTGTGCTGCTGATGATGTGTTATTTTCCATTCTGAAAGATTTGAGAAAGAAAATGTCTAAAAGGCTGGAAGTTCCTCCTTTTGTGATTTTTCAGGATCCATCGTTGGAAGCTATGGCAACCAGTTATCCGATTACGATGGATGAATTGCAGAATATCCCCGGTGTAGGTGCCGGTAAAGCCAAACGCTACGGCGAAGACTTCCTGAAAGTAATAAAAGAACACGTAAAAGAAAACGAGATTATCCGTCCTGAAGATTTACGTGTCCGCACCGTAGCCAATAAGTCTAAACTAAAAGTTTCGATTATTCAGGCTATAGATCGCAAAATTGCGCTGGATGACATTGCTCTTTCCAAAGGATTGGATATTTTTGAATTATTGGATGAGATTGAGGCTATCGTGTATTCCGGGACAAAAATTAATATCGACTACTTTCTGGATGAGATCATGGATTCTGATCATATTGAAGAAATTTTTGATTATTTTAGTACAGCAGAAACCGATAAAATTGAACCTGCTCTGAATGAGTTGGGCGAAGATGACTTCAGCGAGACAGAGGTACGTTTGGTCCGGATTAAGTTCCTTTCTGAAATTGGAAATTAAAAAATAAGAATTAAATAATTTTATGAACGTCGAAAGAATACTTCTTTCGACGTTTTTCTCTTAATATAAGTTATATTCCAAAAAGAAACAATATATTTGCAGATGATAGAATTAATGATCACTTGAATATTATATTAGTTCAATGTTGTAATTATTCCTTTTTTATTCTTATTTTTGTGCGCAACTAAATAATCGCATTTATTTCCACATGCAAACACCAAAGATTATACAAAACCTGTATGTATTTTATCGGGATGGTTTTCGCAATATGACAGTTGGGAAAACACTCTGGTTGATTATACTTATAAAACTCTTCATCATGTTCGTGGTGTTGAGAATATTCTTCTTTCCAAATTACCTGAATACAAATTTTCACGATAATAAAAGCAAAGCCGATCATGTACGCGGAGAATTAATTGGACGTCAAATTTCCGATTAAGACCGTTGACCGATTACTTCTGCATACCATAATATATTTTCGAAGAATAAATTATCAATAAAATATACTTCGTTATTTAATGGGAATTAAAGACATTTTTAATAACCAACCAAATTAATTTTAATATGGAAATACTAAATGCATCGTTAGTTGATTGGTCACGGGCACAATTTGCCATGACCGCCATGTACCATTGGCTTTTTGTACCTTTAACTCTAGGTTTGGGTGTCATCATGTCAGTGATGGAAAGTTTGTATGTAAAAACAGGGAATGAGGAGTGGAAAAAAGCCACTCAGTTTTGGATGACCCTTTTTGGTGTCAACTTTGCCATTGGTGTGGCAACAGGCATCATTTTGGAGTTTGAATTTGGTACCAATTGGTCAAACTATAGTTGGTTTGTAGGTGATATTTTTGGTGCACCGCTGGCCATCGAAGGTATTATGGCTTTCTTTATGGAAGCAACCTTTATTTCCATCATGTTTTTTGGTTGGAATAAGGTAAGTAAAAAGTTTCATTTGGCTTCGACCTGGTTAACAGTTACAGGTGCAACGTTATCTGCATTATGGATTCTGGTTGCCAATGCCTGGATGCAGTATCCTGTCGGAATGCATTTCAATCCCGAAACGGTGCGTAATGAAATGACTGATTTCTGGAGCATTTTACTATCACCGGTAGCAATAAACAAATTTTTTCATACGGTTTTATCGGGTTGGGTTTTAGGAGGATTATTTGTTGTTGGGGTTAGTTCCTGGTATTTAATTAAAAAGCGTCAAATAGACTTTGCATTGAAGAGTATACTGGTCGGTTCAATTTTTGGTCTTGTTTCTGCTTTACTATTAGCCTTTACAGGTGATGGTTCTGCCTACAATGTATCACAACGACAACCGATGAAACTGGCAGCCATGGAAGGATTGTATGAAGGAAAATCCGGAGCCGGTTTAATTGCTATAGGAGTATTGAATTCGGAGAAAAAATCGTATAACGACGCGGTTAATCCTTATCTTTTTAAAATTGAAGTACCCAAATTGTTATCCTTACTTGCATATCGGGATGCAGATGCATTTGTTCCCGGTGTTAAAGATATTATTGATGGAGGATATCAGACAAAGGATGGGTTAGCACTTTCGTTTGCCGAAAAGCAGGCAAGTGGCAAGGTAGCCATTCAGTCACTGGCTAATTACCAAAAGGCTGTTTCGGTTAAGGACACTGCTGAAGCTACATTGCAGAAAGCCCAACTCGAAAAGAATTTTAAACATTTTGGTTATGGTTATCTGGATAAACCCGAACAATTGATCCCGAATGTCCCGACTGTTTTCTACTCATTCCACCTGATGGTAATCTTGGGAATGTATTTCATTGCTTTATTTGCACTGGTAATCTATTACAATTACAACAAAAAGTTTGAGAATGCCGGTTGGTTACAATGGATTTGTTTACTGTCCATTCCGTTGGGATATGTGGCTGGAGAATTAGGTTGGGCTGTTGCAGAAGTTGGCAGACAACCCTGGGCTATTCAGGATATTTTGCCGGTACAGGCGGCTATTTCAGGAATATCATCGCAATCGGTTCAGATTACATTCTTCCTGTTCCTGGTTCTTTTTACAGCATTACTTTTCGCCGAAGTTGGGATTATGCTCAAACAAATTAAAAAAGGACCGGAAGGACATTAAAAAAGCTAACAATTGTAGATTAACTGCTGTTACTCCATAAATTTTAAAATATAATATTATGATAACATATTCATTTCTTCAACATTACTGGTGGTTTATTATTTCTTTACTGGCTGGAATATTGGCTTTTTTACTTTTTGTTCAAGGAGGTCAATCCATGTTATTTTCCTTATCAAAAACCGAAGATGAACGTCGGTTATTGGTCAATGTCCTCGGACGGAAATGGGAATTCACCTTTACCACACTTGTTACTTTTGGAGGTGCTTTTTTTGCTTCATTCCCGTTATTTTATTCTACCAGTTTTGGTGGTGCTTACTGGGTTTGGATGGCTATATTATTTTGTTTTACCCTTCAGGCGGTTTCATATGAATTTCAATCGAAACCGGGAAATGTTTTCGGGGCAAGAACTTATCGTACTTTCCTGTTTGCCAATGGATTGTTAGGAACTTTTTTGATTGGTGTAGCTATTGCTACTTTTTTTACCGGATCGGATTTTAGTGTAAATAAAGGGAATATTACCAGTCAGTTTGCACCGGTTATCAGCCAGTGGGGTAACCCATGGCATGGACTGGAAGCCTTGCTGAACCTACGTAATCTTTCGTTAGGTTTAGCTGTTTTCTTTTTAGCCCGTTCTCAGGCGCTTTTATTTTTTATTAACCGGCTGAGCAATGAAGTACTGGAAAAAAGATCCAGAAAGGTTTTGTGGATCAATGCGATTCCATTTGTTGTGTTTTTTCTTATTTTTGTTATCTGGACGCTTTTCTCGGAAGGATTTGCGGTTGATCCGACGACTGGAATTGTTTCTTTAGAAAAATATAAATACTTTACGAACCTAATGGAAATGCCGGTTATATTGGGTTTCTTTCTGTTAGGTGTAGTAGGAGTATTGTACGGAATCGGGAGGAGTTTACTTTCGGGGAAATTTAAAAGTGGTATCTGGTATTCGGGTGTTGGCACTATTGTTACAGTTTGTAGTTTATTATTGATCAGTGGTTATAACAACACGGCATTTTATCCTGCCTTTCCGAACATCCAGAGTTCGCTCACAATTTTTAATGCTTCATCCAGTGAGTTTACGCTCAATGCTATGTCCATCGTTTCACTTTTTATTCCGGTAGTACTTATTTATATTTTTTATGCATGGCGGGCCATGGAGAAAAAAAGAACGGATATTGACGACGTGAATAATGATAGTCACGCTTATTAAATTATACGAATTACCTGAAATGAGGCTGTACTACATTTGTATTACAGCCTTTTTTATCCGAATGCAATTAAGAAGACGAAGTCAAAAATAAAAATTCAAACTCTTGCCTGAAATTTTATAAATATTTGATGTAAGTTTTAAAAGTCATGAGCATTACATTTTAACTTACTTCTTTCTCAATTATCCCTACCTTTGCACTTTCACATCACAAACTCAACCATGAAAATATATTTAGCTCCTCTTCAGGGTCTTACCGATTGGATATTTCGTGAATCGTTCACTCAGCATATTGCTTCCTTCGACAAAACGTTTACACCTTTTGTTCGGGTGCAGAGCGGTGAGTTTTATCGCCCGAATCAGTGTAATGACTTGCTACCCGAACACAATATTTATCAAAAACCGGTTCCACAATTCCTGGGTAAAGATATTGTCTCGTTTAAACGCTTTGTGGAGCTCTGTCTGGAACAACAGTATACGGAAGTGAACATCAATATGGGTTGTCCTTACCCCATGGTGACGGGCAAGCGAATGGGTGCAGGACTTCTGGCGTTTCCGGATGTAGTAAAACAACTGTTGACTGAAGTTTTTACAAAGACAGAATTGAAAATATCTGTCAAATGTCGTTTAGGACAAGAAAATGCAGATGAATTTAAACAACTGATTCCCATTCTGAATGATTTTCCGTTGGAAGAAATCATCATTCATCCGCGTGTGGGGAAACAGCAATACAAAGGAGAAACTGATATGGATGCTTTTGTCCGTTATGCGCCTCAATTGAAACATCCGGTTTGTTATAATGGTGATATTTTAACGATAGCCGATGTGGAGAAAATTCTGAAATCAGCTCCACAGGTAAACAGGATTATGATAGGTCGTGGAATTTTGCAAAATCCTTTTCTTCTTTTCGAAATACGGCAACAAGAAATAACACAAAATGAAAAAGTAAAAATGCTCCGAAACTTTCATCTTTCACTTATTGAATACAGTAAGCAAAAGTATTCAGGTGATTTACATTTTTTAAAACGTTTTGAAGAATTCTGGTCATACCATGCAGCTGGATTTGAAAATGGCAGAAAAATTTACAAACAAGTAAAAAAGTGCAAAACGTTGGCCAATTATGAAGCTGTAGTTTTTAAAGCTATCAATGAATTGGAGTAATTTCTGTCAAATTTCAAGGTGTTTACTCCCAATTATTTAAACCTGCAACCATCCAAATGGTCATTTACCATGCCGGCAGCCTGCATAAAAGCATAACAGATGGTGGATCCAACAAATTTGAATCCCCGTTTCAATAAATCTTTACTCATTGCATCCGATTCCGGCGATTTTGCAGGAATTTCCGCATTGCATGTTGGGTGATTATCCAATGGTTTACCTCCGGTAAATTGCCATATATAACGATCGAAAGTCCCATACTCAGCCTGAATCGCTAAAAATGCTTTAGCATTGCCAACAGTGGCACGGATCTTAGCCTGATTGCGAATGATGGAAGCATCCTGCATAAGTGTTTGAATTTTAGCTTCATCATATAAAGCTATCCTCACTACATCAAAGTTGTCGAATAAACGACGGAAATTTTCACGTTTATATAATATCGTACGCCAACTCAGTCCGGCCTGAAAAGCATCCAAAACCATAAATTCAAAAAGTTTCCTGTCATCATGAAGAGGGACACCCCATTCATTATCATGATAAGCACGCATCAAGGCATCTTCTGCCGGCCAGGAACAATCGGTTAATTCGATCAGCATAAATATTATTTATTATATGTGTAATCTAATAGCATTTTAAGAAAGTTATCTGTTTGAATAAACAACTTTCCAAGTGAAATGTTGTAGTTTTGTGTACGCAAATAGATGCTTTCAAAATTAGTAAAAAATTCTCAAAATTGACTTTTGTTTGATTTGAAATAAAAAGTATGATAAATCCTCATGAACTCATTGAAAAATACTATCTCAAGGATAGTGATATCTATTATATTTTAGTAATTCATAGTGAGCAGGTTACCCAAAAAGCATTGGAAATAGCTCATCGTCTTCCGGATTTGAAATTTGATACTGAATTTATTGCCGAGGCGGCTATGCTTCACGATATTGGAATTTTTAAGTGTAATGCTCCACGGATACATTGTAGAGGAACTCACCATTACATTGAACATGGATATCTGGGTGCAGAGATTCTCAGGGCTGAAGGATTGCCCCGTCATGCGTTGGTTTGCGAACGTCATACCGGCGTCGGAATAAGCCTTGAGATGATTAAAAAAAACAAGCTTCCTTTGCCACATCGCGATATGTTACCAATTATGCTCGAAGAGCAACTGATTTGTTATGCAGATAAATTCTTCTCTAAAACAAAATTGGGCGAAGCACATTCAATAGAAAAAATCCGAACGTCTCTGGGTCACTTTGGTGAAAAGGGTGTGGCACGTTTTGATGAATGGCACGATTTATTCGAAGGCTAAACTTATCTGAATTTATGTGCAAAACCCACACTTAGAAGCTGCTTGTATTGTATTTTAGCATATTGCCCATTTTCTTCAATCACCGTATTATCATAGCGTGGGTTGAACGAAATCCGGGTTGACATAAAACGGTTGATAGTAAAATTACAAACCATTTCCCAGTCAATTTCCACTTTCTGATAGTTGGTATAAAAAGAAAGCCTGGAATCAAGTTGAATTTCGCGGGTTGGCGCGTAAGAAACAATTGCTTTGAACGAACTACCGATTTCGCTTAATGTATTCTGCCCTGCCTTAATCCCAAATAAATTCGGATCTACTACGGGATTATTCAAATAAATGTATTTAAATGATACCGGTGACAGCATAAGCGAGAATATTTTTTTGTATTTATAATCGAAACCAACTCCTACATTTAAACGTATTGGGGTCAGGAATGAAGTCTTAAGATCAAGAGAATTTGCATTTTTATAACTATTAAAGAATTGTGAGGAAAAATCTACCGATCCGCTATAAAACCAATTTCCTCCGGCTTTTATACCCAATTTACTGTTGACTTTCAATACGTCATCATTTGGACTGATCTTATGCAGATCATCCGGACTTCCCGAATTAAAACCCATATGCCATTCTGCATAGTTATCCCACTGGATGAATTTTTGGTTATCGTAGTTCAACTGTCCGGCCAAAATTCCCAGTACAGCTAAATAATTATTTCCTCCCTGATACCAGTTAGGTGAAACCGTGTTTTCCGAAAATTGGGCTAAAACTGAAGCCTTATGTGCCCATGGACCTATGATTGCCTTTCTGACTCTCAATTTTTTCGATGCATCATAAAATACTTCATTCTCGTCGACGAATTGAACGTGGTTCAGTGGCTTTTCTTTTATTATATGGTTTTGGTTTAATCTGGGATCCGGTAATTTATCAAATGTTGTAATATATAAATCGGCATCTTTACGCGTGATTTCATTTCGTGCTTCACGTCTTAAACCGGCAATAAATTGTTCAGGTTTCTCTGTTTTAATCGGTTCATAGGTGTTTTCAATCAAACCTGTTGCCTTTTTTCCATAATACAGATGACGAAAATCAGAGTGTAGATTCCAATTAAAATTTAATGGAATATTTTCGTAAACCAAATCAATAAAAAATGGATTAGCCGATAGAATAATCGTGTCAATGTGTATATATTTTAAATTTCTAACATTAAAGAATGGAGATTCAATATCTCTTGAGGAAATTTTTCGGACAGTTATCAATGAATCAAATGCTTGTTTTTCCGGAATTATATTAATTCCTTTTGTACCAGCCTTTGATTCGCTTGTCAATACAGGTTTTTTTAAATTAATTACCTGATTCTGGTTTTTAGAGGAGAAGATTTCCAACAGACTGTCGGTGTCAGTTATGTGATGATAATCATTGGATAGACTGTCAGATTTTTGCGCCACTTGTTGGGCATTTGTATGGATAATACAGAGTAAAAGAATTACAGGAATGTATAGTTTAAACTTCATATATTTCTAAAAAAAAATTGCACAATTTTATATGTGTAATTATATTATTATTAGACACTAATAGTTCTAAATCTTATTATTTACGATGTTTTTTACTCAATAATTTTCAAAACCGGTTGGCAGGGATTTATTGTTTCCTGTTTTTGCCCCCAATTCTTTTATTTTTTCGGCAGTTCGGATAATATTGCCACTGCCA
>JAQTOL010000003.1 GCA_028748945.1 Paludibacter sp. | reverse complement strand
TTAGTCTGTCTGTGTTTGAGAAAACTACTATAAATGAACTGTTTATAAAACAACATTACATAAACAATACTACTCAAGATTCTAATCAACTGACTATCTTTGATTTATAACCGGACAGTAGTGATTTCAATTATAAATTTATCAAATTACGGGTTTATACTCCGTATGATGGAATAAACCTGATTCCTTTAAATTCTCCCAGACTGCCGCACGATTGCATCGTGTAGCAACACTTGAATAGTTATTACTTTAGTTCTACACGATGCATTCATTCGGGAGCGGTGTCGGATCAATTTTTCATTTATACGTTTATAAACGTTTGCCATCTACCTCTCTCCGCCCCCCCTATTGCTATCGGGGCTATCGGGAACAAACGGGGGGCAGATGGAATTGTTTATTGTCCAGGTTTATGTTTTATTTCACTTGCCTTAACCCGCCGAATGCCGCTTCTTTGGGTAGTTTTAGAAACAACTATAGCATAAGCCCACCACTTCAAAACAGCAGAATTTAAATCTACACTTCTATAATATCTGTCTTTGCCTTTTATAAGGCCGTTACTGTATTTTTTGCCGAAACTATATGGATCATAAACCTCGTAATAAACTGTCTTATCAACAATTTTATATCCTTTCACAACAATAAAATGTCCCCATCCGATTGTGCTTGCTGTATAAAATTTATCAATATGCCATTTGTCTTTCCCCTGATTTCTGATGTAATACATATCAAGACAAAGAATAACAATATTTCCTGAATTAATCTGACTTTGAAGTGAATCAATCTGCTTAACGGGAATGATGTAGTTTGGTACCGAATACATATTCAGGTAATTTGTGATGTCGTTGGTGTACCACCACCCACCTGAAGGCCGGTAAGTGTTTCTGGCATCCAAAGTTGTTTTAGTGAAATCTTCCTGTACCCATTTTATGGCCATTGTTACTGTTGTCGGACCACAATTGACAGAGGAATATGGGCCCGTATCCATTTGGTCATAATACCAATTATAGTTATCATTATTACTTTGTGAGTAGTCAACTTTAATTCCCAGACCATATAAACGTTCAACCGTGGTCTTGGGAAGAGTTATGTTTCTGATAACCGAGTCGGAAACAAGACCATTACTTACAACATGTTTTATGGTAAGCTGCTGCGAATCTTTCAAAATGGGTAAATTAAAATAGGCTGAAGCAGAATTCGGATTGAATAAAGGAATTGTATCGCTTGATAATGTCCATTTATAAGTTAACGCAGCTCCATTTATATCCGTGGAATGATCATTTAAAATAAAATGATCAATACTGTCTGCAATAGTAAAATCTACATTTATATCCCCGTGTCTGTCCTCTATATCTTTGTCTTTTGAACAAGATAAAAACAAAAGAAAAAGAATTGGAGTAAGTTTCAGATATTTCATTGCTTTAATTTTATAACACTTTCATTACCCTTCCTGCCGGATATATTCTAAATATACAAATGTGGCAGTTTGTCACTGGGATTTTAATCCCGGTTCTTGTATTCTTTGATCCCGATAACTATCGCGACCCATCCAACAGAACCAAACTTTACTCATCTAATAAGTATATCCGCGAGTACAGAAACTTATCATACCTTTTTTTTCTTATCTCGTTTCACTCTTCTGCCCACCGACAGCTCAGACCACGATAGCTATCGGGACGGGGTGTGACCTGTGTTTCTTTCTTTTATTGTTGGCACAGATTACAAATCTGCGCCAGCAGGGGGATTCCATAACGTAGAACCGGCCAATTCATCCGGTTATTTCTTTTCCAGTTTTCGTTCGAAAGTACCGTTAGCAGTTATAATCCGAACAATATATATTCCCTTCGGCAATTCCATAACTGAAACTGTGTTTTTACCGGCAATTTGTTTGCATACTAACACTTTTCCACTCAAATCCGTTATTGTCAATTGGGCAGTTTCATCTAATCCTGAAATGCTAAATTTGTCTGTCGCCGGATTTGGATAAATCTTGATATTCGATTCGGATAAAGTAGGTACAGCAGTTGTCATTTCAATGATGTTAGTAAAGTCTTTCCATTCAACTGCTGCAGCGTATAGTGCTTTTGTACCGATTGGAACATATAGTTTGCAATTAGTCTTATTAACGTTATTAAACACGGTTGCATAATATGAAGCTGATAAATCAATAGGAGTTATTTGGTATGCATAAACAGATGTCAATCCTGTACAAAATTCGAATGCACCATACTCAATTCCGGTAACTGTTGCCGGTATATTAATTGTTGTAAATACTGTACATTTTCCTAACGCTCTGTTTCCAATTTTAGTAACTGAAGCCGGGATTGAAATTTCTTTTAATGACGTACAACTATAGAATGTCCCAGATTTTAATTCAGAAATAGTGTTAGGGATATTCGCTTTTTTCAAAGCATAGCAAAATCCAAAAATATCAGGGCCAAAAGTTGTTATCGTATTTGGAAGATTAACAGAATCCAGACTAATGCAAAACATAAAAGCTTTGCTGTTTATTGTTGTCAGACCATCGGGGAAAGTAACCCATTTTAAGTCTCTACAGCTGCTGAATGCTTCTGCCTCGATAGTTTTCACAGCATTAGGAATAGCAACACCTGCCAACTTATTACAGGCTAGAAATGCTTCAAATCCTATATTGGTTACTGAACTCCCTATTGTCAACTCTTTTAATCCACAATATGCAAAAGCAGTCATACCTATCAAAGTCACCTGGTCAGGAATAACTATTGATGACAATCCAATGGCATAAGCAAAACTGGATTGTCCAATGGAAGTAATATTTGTTGGAAGAATAACTGAAGCCAATGTGGTTTTCCCAACTCCTGAATAGGTTTTATAAAATGCATTGATAGGTGTTGCATTAGCCGGATATGAACTGATACTTGAATTGGTTCCTTCCGATCCGGAATAAGCAGTAATGCTAACATCTTTCATGTCAATATCAGCCAACTGCGGCATACTATCGCGCATAACTCTGAAATCGCGGGCATCAATAGTTCCAGTCAGGATCAGATTCGAAACAGTAAGTAATTCTTGTTTAGTAAGACTGGTTTGCAACCCTCCTGAACTAACAGTCACAGTTTTTGGTGTTCCACTCTGAATAACTGTAATAATTTGAGATGGTCCATTTTCGAAACTAAATTTTACAAGTGCTGTTCGTAAGAACAAATCAGGATTTACATCTCCGGCCAACACTATCTGTGTGTTGTTGATGCCAGCAACTGTACTTGTTTTTAACCATGGTTGATCAGAAACTGCAGTAAACGTTTTTGTGGTTGGAATGTTTATGGTTATACTTTCTCCCGAAAGGATTCTTACAGTATCATTGGATAACATAAATCCGAATTCCTCCGAAATATTACTAAAATCTTTCCATTGAGCAGTATTCTGATATAAGGATTTAGAACCAGTAGGCACATATAGGGTACAGGTTGATTTGTTAACAGCAGAGAAAACTCCATAAGTACTCATAACAAGAGGTGTTGGGTTCGCTGATAAAATTGATTTTAGTCCACTACAACTAAATGCATAAGAACCAATAGAACCCACATTTTCCGGTATCGTGACAACAGGTAATAAGTTGCAAGCTTGAAAAGCATAATCACCAATTGTTTGTAGCGATTTAGGCAGAACAAGTCCTGCCAAACTGCTGCAATTTGAAAATGCACTCATTCCAATTGTATTAACTTTACTCCCTATTATTAGGTTGGTCAATCCAGTACAATTCATAAATGCATAACTGTCTATCAACGTAACTGAATTAGGAATTGATATGTCAGTTATTCCGGTGCAATTATTAAATGCATTACTTCCAATACTAGTCAACGAGTTACTAAAGCTTACATCTTTTAATCTGCTACAATAAGAAAAAGTACTTCCTGTTAATGATGTAACAGAATTTGGAATAACTATTTTTGTGAGACTGCTGCAATTACTAAACACCCTGCCAATTGTTGTAAGGGAATTGGAGAGTTTGACACTTTTCAAATTGTTACAATAATCAAATGCAAAATCTCCAATTGAAGTTACAGAATTCGGAATAGCAATACTGTCAAGTTTAAAACAATACTGAAATGCGTATGTTCCAATTGAGCTTATTGAATTAGGCAATATAATTGATTTTAAGGCAATTTTTGAAGAATAATAGCCATTATCAAAAGCATTTTGCGGAATTGTAGCAGCCGGATAGTTAATCGTATAGGAACCAACTGTACCGTTTGAACCTGTGTATGCATTAATCGTTGTTTGACTTATATCCAGGTAAGTCAGATTTGGGATAGAGTCTCTCATAAATTTAAAATCTCGGGCATCGAGCGTTCCTGTAATTGTCAATCGATTCAACACTGTGTGTTCGTCATGAGTCAGTGCACTGTTTAATCCACCGGCAGTAACGGCTACTGTTTTTGTAGCCGCATCCTGAGTAATTGTAACATATTGAGTTTCGATACCCGAAGCCTGTACAGTTAGTATTGCAGTTCGAGTGGAGAGCAACGAATTTGCTTCAGCAGTCAGAATAACAGAATCAGTTCCTGAACCCGAATTGGGTGTAACAATGAGCCAGCTTTGATCTGAACTTGCTGTCCAAGATGTATTTGATATTATATTTACTTTAGCACTACTACCGGCATTTACAGAAAGATTCAAGGAATCGGTATCCAATACCAAACCATAAGGATTTTCTACTATATTGACAAATTCTTTCCATTGGTTGGCAGTTGCATACAATGATTTGGTTTGATGTGGAACATGTAATATACAGTTGGTTCTATCCACTTCATTGAAAACATTCATATTATTGCTAATATCAACCGGAATCATCCTGTTTACATAAATAGCTTTTAAGTTGGTACATGATTCAAAAGCCGATGTTCCAATCGAAGTAACTGAACCTGGTATTGAAATTGTATCTAAAGAACTACAATATCTAAAAGCGTAACCATTTATTATTTGCAATGATGCCGACAAGGTCAAATTGTCAAGTGATACACAATAATCGAAAGCAAGTTCACCTATTGAAACCACCGATGAGCCAATACTTATATTTGCCAGTTTAGTACAACCGGAAAAGGTCATCGATGGTATATGAACCACCGAATTAGAATTCACCACTTTAACAAGATTTTCACAGCTTCTGAAAGCAGCTTCACCAAGTGTTGATACCGCATTTGGAAGGATGATTTCAGTTAAGGATGAACATGATTCGAAAGCTTCAGAACCAATTGATTTCAACGAAAATGGCAATGTTATATTGTTTAAGGCAAAACAACTCATAAACCCACCCGAACCTATTGAATTTAAAGAATTTCCGAATGAAACTTTTTTAAGTCCTCTACAGTTTTCAAATGCCGAACTACCAATGGTTGTTAGCGATCCGGGAAGAGTAATACTATCCAAACTTATACAATAATAAAATGCACTGCTTTCAATCGAAGTTAGAGAATCTCCTAAAGTAACCTTCTTTAATCCACTACAATTAGCGAAAGTCTGAAGACTCAATTTAGAAATAGAATTAGGAATTGAGATCTCTTTTAATGCCTTACAACCATTAAATGCATCCGACCCAATTGAAGTGACCGAATTGGGAATTGTAATATCGGTAAGCGTTGTACAATTCATAAAAACACTATTGTCAATAAATGTCACTGTATTCGGGATTGTAATTTGTTTTAATGAGGTACAAGACTGAAACACACCATAATTCAGTTTTTGAACAGCTATACCAAAATTGACTGTTTCCAGCTTAGTGCAACCTCGAAAAGCACCCCTATCAATTATTTTCACTGCGTTTGGGATGTTAATAGTAACCAGTTCCGTACAGTTAGAAAAAGTACTACTTGCAATGACGGGCATCGAATTAGAAAGCGTAACATTGGTCAGCTGGCTACAATTAGCAAACACATCCGAGCCGAGAGTTATTACCGAATTGGGGATAATTATTTCTTTTAAACTGCTGCAGTTCTGAAAAGCATTCATATCAATGTAGGTCACTGAGTTTAGAATAGTGACATTAGTCAGAGCGGTACATGACTCGAAAGCATCAAAACTTATTGTTGTAACCAATTCCGGTATTTTAATAGTTTTAAGTTTGCTGCATTTCGAGAAGGTATAGGATTCTATTTTTATTAAAGAAGCAGGCATCGTTATGTCATTCAGTGAACTACATGACTCAAAAGCATAATAACCTATAGCTGTTACCGTTTCAGGAATTGCTAATGTTGTTAATCCACTACAAAATTGAAATGCAAAATTTCCAATTGAGATTACTGAAGTTGGCAACAGCACTGATATCAAACTTAATTTTCCGGCATAAGTCGTTGAAAATGCCCTCTGCGGAATTTCATTAGCTAAATAGGTATTGGTATATGTCCCTATTGTTCCACTATTTCCGGTATAAGCAACTATATTTACTGCACTAATATCCAGATAAGCCAGTTGTGGCATATTATCACGCATGGTTTTAAAGTCCCGGGCATCAATTGTTCCGGTTAAAATCATATTGGATATAGTACTAAGTTCAGCAGACGTTAAAGCTGCTGCTAATCCTCCTGCTGTCAAGTTTATAATCTTAGGTGCTGCTAACTGTTCTACGTTAATGGTTTTTGAATTTACTCCGGTAGCCGTAACAGTCACAGTAGCTCTTCGACTTAAAATGGAACTATTTACATCAGCGCTAAGGGTAATCGAATCATTACCAGTACCTGTTGTTGGACTGACTTTAAGCCAACTTTGATCTGAACTTACCATCCATTGATTATTTGAACTGACTTTAACTTTTGAAATACTTCCTTCGGTATATGAAAGTTTCACTGAATATAAATCCAGTGCAAAACCCTGAGAATTTTCAACAATATTACTGAAATCTTTCCATTGATTAGCTGAAGCATAAGCACTTTTAGCTCCAAAAGGCACATTCAAGATACATATTGTCATGTCCACACCGGTGAATACTGAACCCGAAGAACTTACATCTAAGGGAATATCTGAATTTACAGTTATGGATTTTAATCCTGTACAGGAATTAAATGCCCAATATCCTATTGTTGTTACACTGGAAGGAATAATTATATCTGTAAGTTTAGGACATTGATAAAAACAATAATATCCGATTGAAACTAATGAATCAGACAAATGTACTGTTTTAAGATTAGAACATGTTGCAAAAGCAAAACCTGATAATGTGGTTACTGAATTCGGGATAAACACATTAGCTAAACTTGTACAGGCTCTGAATGCCGAATTATCAATAGTCTTTACCGAATTCCCTATTGTCAATTCTGTCAAAGTAATACAATTCTCAAATGCTGAATTTGAAATACTGGTTACTGAATTAGGAATGTCTACGCTTTTAAGGTTTTTGCATGAGCCAAATCCATTGGTTCCGATGGTTTTCACCGAATTTGGAATTAATATGCCTGAAAATCCACAACCCATAAAAGTGCTGTTCCCGATGCTGGAAAGGTTGGTGGGCAAAGTTACATTGACCAAAGCATTACAGTATCCAAATGCAGTATTTCCAATATTTGTAACCGTATTTGGAATTACAATATCAGTTAATGCTCCGGATAAATAAAAAGCATAGTCGCCAATTACTGTAATTGTCGATGGCAATTTTACAGTTGCTAAAGAATAATTTTGGTGGATGTTACCCTGACTAAAAGCATATTCTGGAATTTTATTGGCCGGATACACTGTAATCCAACTGGCAGTACCTTCAGATCCGTTATACGCTGCAATGCTTACCTCACTTAAATCGAGGAAAGTTAGCTTAGGCATCCTATCCCTCATGGTTTTAAAATCGCGTGCATCAATTGTTCCACTGAGTTTAAGGTTAATCACGGAGCTGAGTTCTGTAGCTGTCATGCTTGCAGATAACCCCCCGGCGGTTATATTTAAGGTTCTTGGAATTCCTGATTGTGTCACCTCGATGGTTTGAGACTGACTTCCATCTGCTGAAACTGTAACAATTCCCGTGCGGTTATCAGTGGAAGAATTTGCTTCCGCAGTTACCGAAATGGTATCGCTCCCCGATCCGTTTTCAGGGATTACTTTCAACCAACTCTGATTTGAACTGACTGCCCATGGATCATTCGAAGAAATCTTCATTTTGGCATTACTTCCGGCAAATGATGACAGAATGAGTTTATTCGTTTCTAAAATAAAACCATGTGTATTTTCTACAATGTTGCTAAAGCTGCTCCAACCACTGGCTGACTGATAAAGTGGCTTGGTTCCATAAGGTACATTCAGGATACATGTACTTTGGTTTACATTGTAAAAGACATTATATGTTGAGCCTAAGGAAACAGGCAGGCTGTTTACTGTAATTGAAGTTAAACCTGAGCAATTATAGAATGATAAATCGGATATATAGCTAACTGAAGAAGGCATTGTAACTGCAGTCATTAAACTGCAATTGTAAAATGAATTTTCGCCTAAGGTATCTACTAAGGAAGGAATAATATAACTTCCGGATTTCGAAGTTGGACACTGAATAAGCGTTTTCAATGATTTATTAAACAATACGCCTTCCTGACTTGTATAGTTCGGATTGTTTGCAGCTACATTTATAATACCGCTGCAACTTGTAAATGCATATATCCCGATTGATACCACTGAAGAAGGTATATTTATGGAAGATAATTTATCACAAAAGCAAAAACCATAAACGGCTATTGAATCTACAGTTGAAGGAAGGTCGTAGTTCCCGGTAATCGAAAGGGGACATTGTATCAGTGTCGTCATTGCTTTATCAAACAAAACGCCTTCCACACTGGAATAATCAGGATTAGCCTGATCAACGTTAATCGTTGCACTGCAACCTACAAAAGCTACGAGTCCAATTTGTGTTACGGATGCCGAAATAGAAACGGAAGTCAATGAGCTACAAAATGTAAATGCCATTCTCCCAATTGAGGTCAATGAGGTTGGCAGCACGATTGAAGCCAGCCCGTAATTTAAATTTCCCGGTCCAAAACCCGAAGCATAAAATGCATTCTCCGGAATTTCATTGGCAGGATAAGTTGACCCGGAATAACCGGTTCCGTCATATCCTGTATAGGATACAATGGTTACCGCACTTATATCTAAAGCTTTTAAATTTGCCATGCTGTCACGCATGATTCTAAAATCACGGGCATCTATATTTCCGGTAATTGTTAGATTGCTAATGGTACTCTTTTCATCACTCGTGAGCAGGTTATTCAATGTTCCGGCAGTTGCAACATTGACAGTCTTTGATTGTTGAGCTACCGTTCGGGTGCGTTTTATAAATTTAGGTTTTTCATTAGTCGTTTTCAGACATTTATCAAATATTCCTAAATCGGCCAAATTGCCCTTTTTTGACACCTGCGCTGCTACTAAATTGATCAATAGGATCAAACCGAAAATTGATATAAGTTTTTTCATCGTATTATTTACTATTGAACTTATTTGTTTATATTGAAATTAAATATTTAATCGTTATTTCAAACCTTATTATTTATGCCGGATAAACTTAGTAACAGAACAACTATATTGTCGTATTTAATATAAAGAATAGAACGCGGTCCCGATAGACTTCGGCGAGAGCTCAGTCGAACACTATCGTGTGTATACTTGTCCCAGAATCAAAATACAAAACCATTATCTGCTTAAACCTCATTCAGACAAGCTAACTGTCAGAATCATAATTTTAGCAATTACCCCTCTCCATGTTCCCCCCGATAGCTATCGGGGGGGGACAAACGAGGGGGAGCTTGGTTATTTGTCTTTGGTTTATTCTTTTAGTATCTTCTTATATTCAAATGACTTTCCTGTTTTAAATTTAATTAAATATACACCAGAAGACAGATTAGATGTTTGTACGATTGAGTTTTTTATCAGGTTACCATTATAAACTATCTGTCCCATTAGGTTCATAATTTCGAATGCAGAACCTCCTTCAAAATCTATATTTAATTCATTTTTTACCGGATTTGGATAAATCCTGATATTGCTTCTTTCGTCATTCAGTTCATAAATTCCATTTAAAACATTTGATGCAATGTTCGAACGTGAAGAATTGTATGATGCCAATGAATTGAATAAGTCATTTTTTTCTCCTTTTGCTTTTTGTAATGAACCGGGTACTTTTGTGGGATTTACATTATTTGGACTAATAACCTCCAATTGATAATATATATCTCCTGTAGGTGCATTTAGGTCGTTGTATTGTGTGTTACCTCCCGATGTACTACCTAATAATGTTAGATTGGCTGGTGTTGTTCCTCTATAAATATTGTAAGTAGAAACTACAAAACCTTCGTAAGCTTCCCAACTTAAGTTCCAGGTTGTTCCCATGCCTTTGTTAATAGCAAGATGCATGGTTTTATGGTAATCACTTTGTGGAGATTCAAGTCCATGACGATCATAGATTGATAATTTGTATTTGTTAGATTGTACATCGGGTAAAGATTGATTATCAACATAAATGCTCAATGAATCGTAAGGTACAAGGCCAATTTTTTCATAAACATTGGTAACGTTAGTTTCTCTATAAATATAATACGATTCAATACCTGAAGAAACTGGTTTATTCCATGCTATCAAATTCTTATTATTGCTGCTTACGCCCACCATTCCTATTTCAGGTTTATCCATAGCTTTGATCGTTACCCCCAACTCATCAGTGGCATTACAACCACCATTCGGAGTTGTTACTGTAACAGTGTAAGTTATATTATTTATTAGGGTTGCAGTCGGATTTGGAATTGTATCATTATTTAATCCGGTTGATGGTGTCCATTTATATTTCAGGATTTCTGATCCGATATAATTTGTAGCTACAGTATTCAATTGGACAGTACCACCGCAAATAATGGTTTTGTCATCTCCTGCATTTACAGTTAATGGATTAACCGTCACTTTTATTTCATCTGTAGCAGTACACCCATTTGGAGTAGTTACAGTGACGATGTAAATCTTATCGCTTGTTGCTGTTGCAGTAGGATTCGCAATTGTATCATTATTTAAACCTGTTGAGGGTGTCCATTTATATTTCAAAGTGCCTGCACCTGTATAATTTGTTGTAACAGTATTTAATTGAGCAATACCTCCACAAATAATTATTTTGTCTTCTCCCGCGTTTGCAGTTAAAGTATTTACCGTCACTTTAACATCATCCGTAGCCGTACAACCATTTGGTGTTGTTACTGTAACGGTATAAGTCACATAATTTATTACTGTTGCAGTTGGATTCGCAATTGTATCATTATTTAAACCTGTTGATGGAGTCCATTTATATTTCAGCATTCCGGTTCCTGTATAGTTTGTTGTAACAGTATTTAATTGGGCAGTACCTCCACAGATGATCGTTTTGTCTTCTCCCGCGTTTGCAGTTAAAGCATTTACCAGAACAGTCAAGCTATCAATAGCACTACAGCCATTTGATGACATAACAGTAATATAATATTTTGTATTCTGAGTAACCGATGCTATTGGATTTGGAATCGTATCGTTATTTAATCCGGTTGAAGGTGTCCAATGATAAGTAAGAGTTCCGATACCGGCATTACTAATTAATGGGGAATCAATCTGAACCTTTCCTCCACAAATAATTGATTTATCAGCACCTGCATCTATTTTAAAATTTGAACAATAATCAAATGTCTGAACCGTGGAAAAGCTCGAACCAATGTAAGAATTATCTATTGTCTGAACTCCCCATTCATAGTGACCGGATGATAATTTTTTAATAATTTTGAAGGTATCAAGTTGCGCATTACCATAGTCAACAATTTTTCTAAATCCATTTTCAATTCTTGAATTTGGAGAAATTATCAAACTATCATTGTATTTCAAATAAACATTATAGGTTAATGAATTCCGATTAGTCTTCGTGTCGGACAAGCCATCATCGTCTGCTTTTGACCAACTGAGAATTACTGAATCTCCCTGTATGATTGTTTGATAAGTATCAGGACAAACAGGAGGCGCGTTGGAAACATTTATATCATTCCGGTAAAATTTCGTACTGTAAATTCCGTCCAAATAACTCCCTTTCTTTCCCGACAGAATAATATCCAGATCACCATCGTTATCGTAATCGGCAACAGCCATATTCTTAACAGCTGCAGGGAAACTATAATTTAATGTATCATATCCAATACTATTGTTAATGTATAATTTGGGAATAGTATTATCTCTTGGATATGTTCCAAATGTTCCGGTCATTAGTATATCCAACAAACCATCATTATTAAAATCGGCAGTCAGCGCATTGCCGTAATAGGTTTTTGTCAGTTTCAAATTAAGAGTGTCAGAGTATTTATAACTTAAATCTTTATTGCAAATAACGTTTGTTATTCTCTGGCCAATTTTATTGTAATAACCATCACCGGCTAATAAAATATCATAATAACCATCATTGTTGTAATCAGCAAAGTTAGTTATTGCATAATCAACACCCGGAAGATCGAAATTAGAATCAACAAAAATGCCGTTTTTATTGATATAAACTTTAGTAGTAAGATTCTTAGTAGCCCCCGCAGTAGAATTACCTGTATTCAATAAATCCAAATCTCCATCTTTATCAAAATCGAACCATGAAATAGTTGGAGCCCCGTACCCTAAACCCAACAAATTAGCCTTCTCAACAAATGTACCTTTTTGATTTTCATAGACTTTGGTATAATAAGTACCAAATGCAGAAGAACCTGATAAAGCAAGATCTAAATCTCCGTCATTATCATAATCACCCCACGCAATACCATCACCCGGGTAAATCTTTATTGGAAATTCTTTTTCAGTAAATACTCCGTTATTATTTATATATAGCTTATTGACAAATATCTGCTGAAAGTCCTCATCATAACCACTTAAGCCAAAAACATAAATATCGAGATCACCATCATGATCAATATCAAACCATCCCACATTTTTACTGGATACACCTACCAGATTGCTTGTATATTCTATGAATTTTCCATTGTCATTTTTATATATCTTAGTCAGGTACTTTCCACCGGGCATTCCCATTTCATATTCACCACTTACCAAAAGATCTAAATCACCATCATTGTCAAAATCACCAAAAGACACGGCATCCATACCTTCCGGAATTTTAACTCCTAAATCTGTTTCATTTAATACGGTTAATGGAAGAGATTGATTATTGGAATTAATATTACCAAAAAGGTTATCGACTTTGTTTTTGTCATAAGATTTAATCAAAGTTGTGGGCGTACCGGTTAAAGGTACATTCAATGTTTTAGAATCACGGGCAAAAATTACAACTGTGATTAATGCCAAAAATAAAATAGTGCTAAACTTTTTCATAATGACGTTTTAATAATTTAAATAATTAATAATTATAATGCTTAATATGCTATTCTTTCCACTTGTTACTCCACCTTCCGGTTCCATTCCCTACGCTTCCGCACGTCCCGATAGCCCCGATAGCTATCGGGGGGAGTATCGTGTGGCAGACTAATTTTCTATCAAGTTATCTAATATCCCTTTAACCTCGCTGCTTTGCCATTATACCGTTTGTTTCCCACGCGATACAATCGCGCGGGAGCGGGGGAATCGATATTCTGGGCGAACAGAGTGTTAAGTTCTCGTTCCTTTCTTATTTTTCAAATTTATCAAGCTATATATTATTTCATTCTTTGATTATTTTTGATACATAGCTAACTTCACTATTGATTAATCTTACAAGATAAATTCCTTTTGATAATGAATTAAGTTTTATTGATTCGTTATCTTCAATATCTCTGGTCATTAATAGCTTTCCATTATAATCTATCAAACTGAATTTTGTTTGTTCATTTAATCCATTAATCCTAATCTCGTTGGTTGTTGGATTTGGAGAAATACTTATATGCATGCTTGTTACATTCTTTATTCCTGTTAAATCTTTTGTTGAAAAGTAATAATTGCCTATTTTATTTAGATACCATTCGGTACTGAATTTATAGCTTAAAAGTTGAGAGATGTTTCCATTATTATCCCGGATATATTCATATTTATTGATACCAACAAATACATTATTGCTGTTATCCCAATTGGAATAAACCCAAGAATTATTGTTACCATTATTATCGAAAAAGTATTCATATTGGGAACCAGCTATCCATATACTATCGTAATTATTCCACGAATAGTGAGTCTCCATGGTCAAGTTGCCCTCAGTGTTGTATTTGAATTCATTTTTAAAAGAATACGACCAGCTTTGAAATGTTTTGTCCCAGTGATAGTTAGTATATTTTGTTGCCTTACCATTATTATCATAAGTATAAACATCTTTACTCTCATTATTCATAATTTGAGAGTAAAAATATTTAAATACATTTGATTTATTTCCATCGTTGTCGTAGAAATATTCAATTCTTTGTGATAATGTCCATGCATTATTGATCCAATCATAGTAAAACTCTAAATTTTTATTATTAATACTATCATATGAACTTTCCCATTTAAATGCATTCACCCAGTTGTTATTTGTCTTATTCCATTCATAGTTAATATCAAGTGTATTATTTCCAAGACTGTCAAAAGTATCTTCAAATTTATTAGTATAAATCCAGTAATTATTGGTTTTATCCCAGGAATAATATTCACCAAGTATCCTATTTCCTTTACTGTCGTAGTTAAACCGTGATTTATTTGAATTTATTCCATCTACTGTCGTAGTAATAACACTGTCCAACAGATAACTAGTTTTATTAGACTGCAATGAAACTTTCATTGGGTTTGTATCTGTTATTGAAGAAATCTTGCTATTATTCAAATCTTTAAATATTTCATTCCTGGTTGATGTAAATGTATTTGATATGTACTGTGGTTTGTTATTGGTTAAGTTTTGTGCAGCTACTGTTGAGAAGGCAATCAATAAGTAAAAACAACAGGTGTAAAAGGATTTCATAATCATTAAATTTATTTGAAGTATTAATATTGTTTTATTTCGTTTTTTTTGATTTTTTGAATGGAACCTAGCGGCTTCATATTGTTTCATTGTATCTCACTTATCATTTTAGATAAACTTTATCTATCATTACAAACTCTTGTTTTCATTCCTTTGTTTATACGGATTAAAAATCCGAAGAATACATAAGTTGGGATTACAATTTTTCAAAAGCACAAGACTTTCGGTTCCCAACTACTCTACCTATCATATCCACTAGGACGGAATTTTTTCATAGCTCTATTTTAAATATTTTTCTACTGCCCCATTCGCTTTCCCACGCGATACAATCGCGCGGGAGCGGGGGTCCATCCACGATAGCTATCGGCATCAAAGCTAAAAGGAAGTCTCCTGACTTCTACAATCAATTCCATTATGGAAAGCAGGAGCTTTCATTCTAACCCGACGAATCCCGATAGCTATCGTGGATGAAGACTTCGCCGAACACCAGCGCCAAGTACGCTACACCGAACGGTGGTAGTTAATTTAGTTTGAATACTGGTTTATCCATATTTATTCTTTTATTAATAGTAGCATTATTCAGGTTGATATTTACAAAATCAACAAGATGAATGTTCTCTGAATTATTTGTCCCTATCCAATAAGATTCATTCTTTTTGTCAAAGAAATAGCTTTCTAAATAAACTAACGCTAATTCATTATATTTACTAATAGTAGTAACAACATTAGAGTCAATAGAATATGACACCAGACTAAAATCACTGGTGCCAATTAATTTATTATTAAAATAATGAATGTCATTGAAACGAACGTCAATATTTCTTTCAATCACATCACCGGTAGAATAATTATAAATAAATAGAGTTTTTGAAAATGGTGAAATGATATATATATTTTTACTAACAGGATCCATGTCTGATAACAGCATTCGTTCACTACTTTTTTTAATTAACTTATGACTCTTTACTATTTCAAAAGTGCGTAAATTAATTTCATCAATTCCCAGACTGTATTCTCGGGAAGTATAATCATAATATGTAAATATTGACATTAAAATATCTGTCTTTTCATCTACTTCTAATGCACCAATGTAAATATGTGTGCTATCATCCGAAAAGCTTATTCTATTAAATCCCCCTGTTTTTAGATCAATAAAACCCAGATCATTCGGATTTATCAGATATATTAAGATATCCAGATTCTTTGAACTGACATAGGTTTGACTCAAAGCCAGACCTTCAAATTTATTAACCGGCCATAATGATTTATGTTTCCCATTTGAAATATCAAACTCAACTATGCTATCAGGCTCAGTATAATAAACAAGATTAAATGATGGATAACTCAATCCATATATTTTTTGTGGGTTCTTAATCTCCTCATTATTACAACTTATAAAAAATATTATTGTAATTATTAAAATGTAATTTTTCATCTATTTACGTTATCAATAACCATTCATGAAAGATTAATCATTATTTTTTTTCCAAACTTGCCGCACGCCCACACCGATAGCTATCGGGGCTATCGGGAACAAACGAGGGGGGGGTGGGTTGAACCTTAATTATTTTTCAACTAATTATTATTTCAAACTTTTCTTATATTTTATTATTTCTTTCAAATCCTCTAACTGCCTTTTTTTATCAATGTTGAGAACCAGAGGAAATAATTTTCCCACCGTTTTCGTTTCTTCAAAATCCTGCATAATTTTCTCGTTTATTTGCAAATTGAAGATTCCTAATCGAGTTTTCTCCGTAAAATAAAAACCTGTCTTTATATGCTGTTCCCATATAGAAAGCCAAAAAACAGTCTTTTTTTTGTAAGTCACTTTACATAGCCATGCTTTACCATCTTTGTAAAAATTCCATTCAGGCTTTAATTCAAATTCAACATTTGTTATAATTTCAATCAAGTCTTCGTAAACAAGGAAAATATCTTTTCCAAGTGCATTTTCCAGGACTTCATTTGTTGGATTAATCTCGGAATCTCTCAATAATAAATTTTCAGTCATCATATTTTGATTTTCATATTTACTAGACGATAAACTTTAAAAGCCCAAAAAACAGTTTTCTTCTTCTCCCCCTCGTTTGTTCCTCACACGCTGCCGCACGTCCCGATACATATCGGGAACAAACGAGGGGGAGGTTGGATTACAAAACCGCGCCAGCAAGGGAAATTTTATTATTTATCATTTCTATTCAAAAAATTAATCACTAAATTATTAAAAATTTCAGATTGAGAAATTGTTAAATCGTGACTTGCATCTTTAATTATTTCTGTTTTTATATTTGGGGCAACACTATTTAATCTTTGAATGGCATTTTTTGCAGGGTATATTACTTCATTTTCACCTACTATGAATAGAACAGGAATTTTAAAATTTTGCAACTCGATGTCTGTCAGAACAGCTGGTGTAAGTGGCATTCTAAATTTGTAACACTTCATTACCATCAATCCATCGTCAATAAGTTTATTTAGTAATGCAATACTATTATCGTCTTTTTTCTTTACAAGGTTTTGAAACATCCAATTAACAAAAAATACTTTCATGAAATATCTATGCGGTAATGCACCCAGGATTGCTCTATAAGCCCATGCAGCAGGCAACTGAATTACTGTTGCAACAGGAGCTGCTAAAATTATTTTATTAAGCCGATTTGGAAAACGAAGTGCATATTGACTTGTTAACCAACCTCCAAAAGAAAGCCCCATTAAGTTTATATTATCTGATAACTCTAATTTTGTAAATAATTCATCCAACCAATTTACCAAATCGTCAGAACTTATAATTGGATAAGAATTAACACTTCTACCCACATCATATATGTTATCAACTGCATAAATTCGAAAATTTTCTGATAAAGTTTTAATATTCGACAACCAAATCAAAGAAGATGCATTTGCAGAAGGCAAAAGAACCAATGGCGATTTTTTTTCATCACCGAAAATTCTTACAAAAGTTTCTCCATAAGAAGTTGTTAAATATTTTGTTTCAGATTTAACTGGATATTCTTCCGAGCGTTTATCATAGTATTCATAATATCTTATTTTTGCTTTTTCTGACTTAAATGGATAATAAATCGGAATTTTTGAAAAATCAGGTTTCTTAAATAATTTAATCACATGCCATGTAATTAATATTATTGGAATTACAACTAAGAAAATTAATATTATTATAATTATTTTCATTTTTTGTTATTTTAATTAGTAGAGATTTTTATTTGCCATAACGCCCGTGACTATGTGCTCTGTACTATTTGAGCGATCATTTCCCCCGCTAGCGCAGGTCTGTGACCTGTGCTTCTTTCTTTTATTGTTGGGGAGCTTGGTTCCTTCAGGTTTTATTCGTGTTTCTTTTTCCTGAATTTAATAACATAAAGTTTGTAACCCAAAAATCCGATAACTCCAAGTAGAACCAGTCCCCAAAGGTTTATTAGAAAAACGATAATATCTTCAAATATACTCCAACCATATGACAATGAGTCTAAGATTCTATATCCTAAACCTGGTTCATACTGTTTTGAGTTTTTCTCACGTACAATTTTCTCGTAATTTACTCCCTGATTCTGATAAATAGTCAGATGAATGGTACTAAAGTTAATTTGATCTTTGAGCGATAAATTTGCAATTCGGGCATTATCTGCTTGCTCTTGTTTGTTTAGAAGAAGTTCTTCAGCGGAAGTAGTTTCATTCAGTTTTTTTCCACGATTGTCAATCGCATTTATTAGTCGGGCTTCATTCTTGTCAGACCGTCTGATAGTCAAATTATTTGATAACAATTGCAGCGCAACATCGTCTGCTTTTATAACACGACTGTCAAGATATACGATGTTTCTTGAAATTTGTTTTAACGTTGTGTCCAGTTTTGTATTTGGTACCCGAATGATAATTGAGTTTGTAACTACAAAATGAGTAACAATGACAGAAGAATCAAAATTAATTTCTTTTGTCTCAGTCGACAGAACATCACTCGTTAAATTCGTATACGTTACAAATCCACCTGTTCGTGCAGTTATATCTTCAATGTCGTAAGTACTTTTTATAACACTTTTGACTTTAAACTTTAAGTCAGCCGTCCGAATAAATTGGTGAGTCGTATCTTTGTTATTTTCAACGGCTGCAGAAGATGAAACTATATCTGCTGTACTCTCAACTGCCGGAGCTTCTTCGGATGCTTTAGGGGAACAACTAAAAAGTGCAATGGATAAAGCAATTACTAAAATTGTTGTGATGTTTTTCATGTTGTTTTCTTTCTGTTTTCAAAAATTGGTTCTGTATTTTTTCAGATTCTGATTCGTATCGTTCGCTTTTTCTTTTTTTCTACACTGCCGCCTGACTCTCTTTGCCCTAACGTCCGTCCACGATAACTATCGGGATCCACCTACCGGCCATATCCGCCAGGACGAGGGGTTGTAACATCCGCGCCAACTACGTTACTCAGAACAGGGTTTATTTACCATATTTATTGAGCAAGGCTTCTAATTCTAACCAATTATTCTTTCCGAAATATCTAAAAGCCTTGCAATTTTTTTCCGTTATATTTTCCAAATATAAATAACGTTTATAGTTCCAGTTTTTGTCATCATTTGTTTCAGCTTTAGTTACAATGTAGTCTAAGAAATCATATAATTTCTTATTCATTTCTTTTCCGTACTTATTCAGAAAATCTCTTGTTTTAGGTTTTGATATTTGTTCTACTTGAATATGTTCTTTTAAAATTTGCTCATGATATTTGTTCACTATTTCCAGAGCAACCAAATAGTCTTCTTTAGTTATTTCCAATTTGTTTGTTTTTATAAAGTTTATATTTTAAGAATATAAGTAAGAAAGTACTTTGCCAAACAATCAGACATTACGCACAACAAGGGCTTTTATTCAAAATACCTAAACTCATCCACCAATAACCTGTAAATCTCCTTCACTTCTGCCCCTTGTTTGCTAACAATAAAAAAATCAATTTTTCATTTATACGTTTAAAAACGTTTTCTCCTGTCCTTCCGGATATATTCTTTAAATATACAAATATTGCTGTTTGTCACTGGGATTTTTAATCCCAGTTCTTGTATTCTTTGGTCCCGATAGCTATCGGGATGTAATCCATTAATACAAGCTCATGTAAAGCAGATTTCATTTTTTCGGATTATAAATCCTTATAATACATAGGATGGGATCACATCCACGATAGCTATCGGGACCCATCCACCTGGACCAAACTTTACTCATCTAACAAGTATATCCGCGAGAACAGAGTTTTAGTTATTATGTTTTGACATTAATTACAAACCCGCGCTAGCAGATGACTGATTTGTATAATTAGGTATATATCTTTTAAAGAAATCAAGATACATTGTTTTTGCAATCTCTCTAATTTCTTCAATTCTGGAATCCTCTTCTTCTGTTACAATTAATCTTATAAATGGTTTTATTATATCTTTAAGTAAATATTCTTTTTCCCTATTTAAATAAATGAAAGTCCAAGGATCATAAGTATGATAACCTCCGCAACCTTCATCTTTAGGAGTGAATTTCTTATTTTTAATTATTAGTCCGCTAGAATCACATATCGGTATTTCAAAATTATCATGTAGACTATTATGACAGTTCTTACATAAAGTAATTAAATCCGTATCATCATAATCCCAAAGATTCTTATTTTGGATATATCTTTTATGGTGTACTTGTAATACTGGTAAAACCATCCAGTTCCGACCAAAATCTATTTCAACATCCAATTTGTATTTTTCGGAAGATATAGTGTAGACACTACTTCCTGGTGTTGATCTATAAAAATGGATCTCAAGCGAATTATCTATAGGATTAGACAATTCAACTGACCCTAATGATGGATTAAATGTTTGACAACCCTGACACGTATAATTATCTCTCTTTAAAATTAAATCTCTTTTATCTAACCATTCTTTATTTAAATAAAGTGTATTTACAGCAATATTCATAGTCATCTCTTTATTATACTAAACAGCATAATTTTCAATATTTACTAGATATAAATGAATAAAATTTAATGTTATCCCTCAGGGTGGGTTCAATCCTATTATTTTATATTTATGGCATTAAAATACACCTTTACTTCATCCAACGTTTTTGCATATTGAAAAAAACTCCCCCTTTCTTTTTCATCAATTAAGTTTAAAAAATCATTTCCGTAATTTTTTATCCATTTATCATTTTCCCAATCATCATTATGACTTAGTCTGATTTCTCTAACTTTATCATTGAACATAATTCGATAATAATATCCATCCAATTGTTTTCCATCTGTTTCATCACAACTTATCACTTCAATTTTAGTAAAAAAGCAACTATCAGTTTTGTAAAGTCCCATAGTATTTTTTTAATATTATTTATCACATTTCATTTATCTCCTTCTCAATTCCTTTATATTTATCCTTCACATCTTCGCCAACATAAAAATCCAGTAGATCTTTTTTAGTAAGTGTACCTTCTTTCAAGAATTTTTTCATGTATTCTTGATTGAATTCCATAAGAAGCATTGATTTTTCAAGCTGTTTCAGAATAGCTTTATTATTTTCTATATTACTTAACACTAAAGATTTTACAGATAGAATCTCATTAATATCTTTGATAACTCTATTTACAATCATTGCTAATAAATCTTTATCTAAATCAACTTCTTTTGCATTTAAAGCAATATCCCTGGCTAGCATATAAGCAATAGCCAAATTTGAATAATCTCCTTTTTGTGAATTGATTATAGCAACAAAGCCAACTGCAGGAATATAACCAACATTGTCAAAGTTCTTTAATATCGAGTTTTCTACCAGCGAGATATCAAATACTATGATACTAACTTTTGAATCCCTGTTAGCTTGAGCTTCTATTAACTGACTCCAGGCAGTATCCGATTTTCTTGTAAAAATGTCTTTGTTTTCAATATCTCCCAAACGAACGCTTTTATCGAACTTACATTCAATTGCGATCTTCAAGTCTCTATTACCATCTACTTCACAAAGGATGTCACCTGTTTTATTACGTGCTAAATTACCGGCAGTACTTCCGGTTAAAATAGCTTTATCTTTTAATCGCTTATCTGAAAAGTATTGATTTAAAAATTCAGCAATATCATCTTCTGCTAATACACCTTTAATGGTTGATTTATAAAATAATTCCTTCTTCATCTCGAAAATCATTTTCAGACTTTCTAATTCCGTCCCTAATTCATTGCTTGTTTTTGAAAGGAAAGAAGAGATTCGATCTTCCATAAAGGCAAGTACTCCTATATATATGGCACGAAGAAGTTTCTCATCACGTTCGAATGCAGGGAGATTATCAAAGTAATTAAAAACGATAGAGTTCTCGATTTCGAAATTCGAAATTTCAACACGTTTAAGTTGTTGATTAAGTTGAAGCATTTATTTAAACTTTTGAATAACGATATGTACCTTTAATTTCATTTTCAAAAAATCTGCCAGGAGAACTTGAACTTAATAAATTTTCAAAAACATTTTCAGGAACATCAAAATATTGATATAGAGATTCATTTAAAAATTCTATTTCAAGAATATGTTGGTTAGAATCATATTTAACAGACTTTAAATTACTTGATTCCAATACAATTCTATATTGCATTTCTTCCTCACGAATTTCCTTTACCGTCTTTTTATCAATCAAATCGTTAATATTGTTCTTTTTACCATACGATTCAAGTCCACTCAATAAGTCAGTAAAACAATTAATTTTTAAAGTTGAATTTCGGTTTCGTAACTCTGAATATAAGTAAGAATTTAAAAATATAGTTCCTTTGTATTCTGTTAAATAGTCACTGTCATTGGTTATAATCCAAACTTCATTATAAGTTGAAGCCTTATTTAAAAATTGTTCCCATGTAACTTGATCACCTAATGAGTCCAACTGTTTCCCAGGAGGATTACCTAATTCACGTCTTAGTCTTGCATTACTAATTTCCCCATTGCTAGCCTTTATTGCATTTAAATATAAAAATTCCAAACCCTTACTTACAGAATCATATGATTTAGAGATTAAATCCAAATTTTTTATAATTATTTCATCAATCTCTTTTGATAGTTTTTCATTTTCGTTTTTTAAGGCTTTTCTATGTTTGTTCCAATTGCCAATCTCTATATTATTAAAGTCTGTAGCGAAATGTTCTGGGAGAACAACAGAATCAATTTTTAATTTATTTGTATAGTTCGAAATTGATTGTTTAAACACTTGTAATTTATTTCTTTCTATTTCGGCTACAATTTGTTCAGTAATAAAAATATTGTTTGAAACTTTAAGCAAAGTATCTAACAACTTCTTTAAATCTTTTCTATTTTCATCGAAAAAACGCAGATAAATATTTGTATCGATAAATAGTACATTCATACCTTCATTTACACTTTAGAATATCTAAAATTACCTTTTATGTTTGCTGCCAAATACTTTCCTTGTGAATCTGCACCCATAATTTCCTTATAAATATGATCTGGTACATCAAAGTACTGATAGATTGATCCATTTAGAAATTCAATTTCTAATGTAGCCGAACTATCGTCATAGCCTATTGCTGCAATATTTGACGATTTTACAGGTTTTCTTTCCATAATATTATTTTATTTATTGATTACTCTTTTGACTTTTGGATTTTGAGCTCTCCATGCTTCCACAAATTCTTCATAATTTGGTTCTGGTTCCATTTTATTTCCCCAACCACCTGGGCGAAGTGATTCATCTGTATCAATTTCATCAAATACAACAGGATCTTGACTATCAGGCCTTCTATCTTTTGAAGGTGCTTTGATAATTGTTCGCATAGGTAATTTTACTGCTTCACCCAATATTATTGCCTCACCAGTTTTTAAAATTGGCAACATACCTGTTAGTCCTTCAAGATTATCAGAAACTGCACTTGTAATATGGCTCCTATCTGTAGAATTTGTCAATCTTAAAGCAAAAAATGTCCCACACTGTGATAAAATGGTTGAATTTATTTCAGAAGGTCTTTGACTTACAATCATTGTACCTATTCCATATTTACGTCCTTCTTTTACTATTCTTTGAACTATTGATAATGCACTTCCTTCTGAATTTAAATAATTGTGAGCTTCTTCCATCAATAACAATAGAGGTCTTTCTTTACCACCTTGCGAAAGATTTCTCGCCCAAAAGAGACCATCATAAACTATCCGCAACAATACACCAATTATAGTATTTAATATAGTTATTGGTACACCTGATAAATCTAGAATCGTAATTGGTTTATCACTACCTATCCAACCTTTAAGCAAAGAATCCAAATCCTGTTTAGTTTTTCCATCTTCAT
>JAQTOL010000002.1 GCA_028748945.1 Paludibacter sp. | reverse complement strand
CTAACTCCTTCAACAGCTTACTCCTTCTCTGTAGTTGCAAAAGATGCTGCAGGTAATGTTGCAGCAAACAATCCGATTGTGGTTCAGGCAACAACAATTGCTATACCAGCACCTGCAGTTTCAGCACCAACCCCCACTGCCTATGCAGCTCCAAAGGTAATTTCAATATTTAGTGATGCATTTACAAATGTTGTAGGTACAGATTTAAATCCAAACTGGGGTCAATCAACTGCAGTTTCAACGATTCAAATTGGGACTGATAACGTATTGAAATATGCTAATCTTAATTATCAGGGAACCCAATTTGGAAGTGATGTAACTGCTGTGGCAATGAAATATTTGCATGTTGATGTCTGGACGGCAAACGAAACTTCTTTACAGATTTTTTGCATCAGTCATTCAACCGGAGAAAAGTCAGTACAATTAACTCCCCTGAATTTAAATGCCTGGAATAGTTTTGATATTCCGCTTTCCAATTTTACCAGTCAGGGACTTTCGATGGCTGATTTATTCCAGTTTAAAATTGTGGGTGCAGGAGGGAATACTGTTTATTTAGATAATATGTATTTTTATGATGACTCGGCAACTGCCGATACTCAGGCTCCAACAGCTTTTACAGCTACGGCCGGAACGATTGCATCCGATGGTGTAACACTTTTGTTGAATGCCACGGACGATTCAGGAGCAATTAGTTATTCCGTTTCGTATGGTTCTGGTCCAACTATCGTCACAACTTCAGGTGTTTCAGGAGTTCAAAAGTCGTTCACCATTTCAGGATTAACTTCCTCAACAGCTTATACATTCTCAATCACTGCTAAAGATGCAACCGGTAACACGGCTGCGAACAGTCCGATTGTTGTAAATGCGACTACACTTGCAGGTTTACCGGGCGCACCTACTCCAACTGTCAATGCTGCAAAAGTAATTTCAATTTATAGTGATGCATATACAAATGTTGCGGGTACAAATTTATTCCCGGGTTGGGGACAGTCTACTGTAGCTACAGCAACAACTATGGGAGATAATGCAGCAGTAAAGTATACAACATTTAACTATCAGGGAATTGAACTTGGAAGTCATGTTGATGCCAGCACCATGAATAAACTGCATATTGATATTTACCCAACTACTGAAACGGTTGTTCATATCACTCCAATCAGCCCGGGACATGAATTTTCAACAAATCTTGGACCTTTGACAGCCAATCAATGGAATAGTTTTAATATTCTTTTATCTGATTTTACAGGGGTAGTTTCTTCTGATATTTACCAGTTTAAATTTGATAATGGAACAGGTGGAACTTTCTACATGGATAATTTGTATTTTTATAACGATACAGCAACAGGTTTAAACACGGTTGAAAATTCAAATTCAATTAGCTGTTATCCAAATCCGGTTATTGACAAACTAATTGTTTCTGCAAAATCGGGAATCAGCCAGATTGTAGTTCGAAATCTGTTGGGTCAATCAGTGAAAGTAGATTTAGTTAACGGAACTGATAAAACCATTGATTTAAGTTATTTATCCTCTGGGAACTATTTTGTTACTGTGATACTAGCCAATGGTCAAGTTTCAACCCAAAAGTTAGTGAAATTATAATTCTTCCGAGTCCGCGAAGTAACGTCTTCGCGGACTTATTTTTCTTTGTATAACTTTATTGATAATTATTTTATTCAGATTCTGTTGATTATTTATATGAAAATATAAATCAAATTCTGAATGGATAAGATAAATTCATATAAATTCAAACATAATAAAATCGATTATCATGAAAAAAATTACGAAATTATTTATCATTATTGCAGCAATTTTTGCAATGTCAAGTGCAGCAATTTCACAAAATACAGATTGTTTAGGTGTTACTAATTTAGCCTCTCAGGGAGTTTTCTCTGATGGATATATATATTCCTTTACAACTGTAGGGACTGATGTAACTGTTACTTTTGAATTATTAGATGACAAAACCGGAATTGTAGCATATATGCAGACGTATAACCCTAACTTTTCGGAAGTTGCAGCTACAAATACCAGTGGAAGGAAATTTACAAAAACATTTTCAGGACAAATATTGGGAGATACATTTAAGATAGCCTGTAAATTTGCCTATACTGGCTCGATGGTTGTAACTAAGGTATTTACCTATATTGTTGGTAGCAGTTGTAGCGAAACATCACCCGATACGGAACTGCCAACTTCATTTTCTGTAAATAAAGGGGCAGTTACTTACTCTAGTGTAGAACTATTGCTTAATGCCACAGATAATTCCGGTAATGTGATTTACAGAATTACCAACGGAGCAAAGACATATGCTACTATCGGTACTTCGGGTGTTGATAAGTATTATACCATTAATGGGTTAAATGCTGCTACAGATTATGCTTTTTCGATCGAGGCCAAAGATGTTAGTAATAATGCAGCAGCAAATAGTCCCATATTAGTCAACGCTACCACCAAAACAAATACCAGTACAGAATGCTCAGGAAGTTATACTGATGCTCAACAAGGGTCATTCGTTAATGGTTATAATTATACCTTTACCACATCAGGCACAGATGTTATAGTAACTTTTGAACTATTAGATTCTAAAGTAGGGGTCGTGGCTTATGCATGGACATATAATCCGAATTTTGCAGAAACTAAAATGACTCTTGTGTCAGGGACTAAATTCTCCTTAACGTTTCCGGATCAAACACTTGGGACAACTTTTAAAGCGGCATGTAAATTTTCTTTTTCAGGTGGAATGTCAGTCACTAAAACTTTATCCTATACTGTTGGAAATACTTGTGGTACTTCAACTGATAATCAAGCACCTACTTCTTTTACGGCAACACTTGGGACAATAGGTTCAAGTTCAGTTGAATTACTATTAAATGCAACTGACGATTCCGGTGCTGTAGCGTATACAATCAGTTATGGTTCAGGTCCTATTGTTGTCTCAACAAGTGGAACTTCTGCTGTACAGAAATTATATAGTGTAAAAGGTTTGACTCCTTCGACAGCTTATTCATTCTCTGTTGTTGCGAAAGATGCTGCCGGAAATGCTGCGGTAAATAATCCTATTGTCGTTGAGGCAACAACTACTGCAATTCCTGTACCTTCTGTTTCTGCACCAACTCCACCAAGCTATTCTGCAGCAAAAGTTATTTCAATTTTTAGTGATGCGTTTACAAATGTTTCTGAGACAAATTATAATCCGAATTGGGGGCAAAGCACAACCGTTAGCACAATTCAGATTGGTTCTGATAATGTTTTACAATATTCTAATCTGAATTATCAGGGAACCCAGTTTGGGAGTGATATTTCAGCAGTGGCAATGAAGTATCTACATCTTGATGTGTGGACATCAAATGAAACTTCATTACAAATTTACTGTATCAGTCGTAAGACTGGAGAAAAATCTGTTCAGTTAACTCCGCTTAATCAGAATGCTTGGAACAGTTATGATATTCCGCTTACTTCATTTACAAGTCAGGGATTGTCGTTGGCAGATTTATTTCAGTTTAAAATTGTTGGTTCAGGAGGAACGGTTGTTTATTTAGATAATATGTATTTCTATGACAATACTGCAAGTGTTGATACGCAGGTTCCGACTGCATTTACTGCAGCTGTTGGTACAATTGGGTCTGATGTTGTTGAATTATTGTTGAATGCTACTGACAATTCAGGTGCAATTTCTTATACAATTTCGTACGGTGCAGGTCCAACCATTTTGACTACGATAGGTACTTCAGCCACTCAAAAATCGTATTTAGTTAATGGGCTAAGTGCGTCAACGGCTTATGCTTTCTCTGTAACTGCTAAAGATGCAACCGGTAATACAGCTATTAATAGTCCTATTATGGTAAATGCAACAACACTAACTGCTATTCCTGCATCTCCAACTCCTACTGTTGATGCTATGAGTGTTAAATCTATTTATAGTGATTCTTATACTGCTGCTGTAACAGTTCCCTCATGGGATAATTGGTATAATTGTCCTATTACAGGTCACACATTAGCAGATAACGGAAATACTTTAGCATTTAATATATCCACTGCAGGTGTTGGAGGAACTGGAGCTTTTTCTCCTATAGATGTAAGTAGTATGACATATTTGCATGTAGATATTTATCCTACTACAGCAACAACAATTGGAGTTTGCTTAGTTGATGGTAGTGCTTCAAGTTATATTTCTTTAGGTACCCTGATTGCAAATCAATGGAATAGTAAAAATATTGCTTTAACAAACTATACCGGTTTTTTAACGGCTGTAAAACAAGTAGGATTTAACTCGCCAAGTACTGGTATTTTCTATATGGATAATTTATTTTTCTATACTAACTCATCCACTGGTTTATACAAGCTTGAAAATTCTAATTCAATTAGCTGTTATCCAAATCCGGTTATTGACAAACTCACAGTTTCTGCAAAATCAGAAATTAGTTTGGTAACTGTTCGTAATTTACTGGGTCAAACCTTAAAATCTTTCTCAGTAAACGGTTTGACTAATTCAATTAACATGAGTGATATTCCTTCCGGAAATTATTTAGTAACCGTGAAATTGGCAAATGGTCAACTTTCAATTCAAAAATTAGTAAAATTATAATTCTTTTAAAGTCCGCGAAAAAGCTCTTTTCGCGGACTTACTTTCATCTATATCCTGCTTTTCAACCCTCGTTCCTATGAATAAATACTTTTTAATTTGTTGTTTGTTTGCCTTTTCTGTAAACATCGCTGCTCAAAACTATCAACTTAAATGGGAAGATAATTTTGACAATCCGGTGTTGGACGAAGCAAAAACTTGGAATGTGGAAGTGAACGGTGATGGAGGAGGAAACAATGAAATGCAGTATTATCGTCGCGAAAACCTTACAATAGAACAAGATTCAAGTGGAGTCAATTGTTTGGTAATTAATGCTAAGAAAGAAAATTTTGGGAACAAAGTTGCAACTTCCGGTAGACTGAATACACGCTCGAATGTTTCGTTTAAATATGGAAAAATTGAAGCACGAATAAAACTCCCTCATACTGCCAATGGTTTATGGCCTGCTTTCTGGATGTTGGGTGATGATTTTTCAGCTGTGGGATGGCCCCGATGTGGTGAAATTGATATTCTGGAAATGGGTGCTGCAGCCGGTATTTCACAGAACAAACAAGATCGTTTTATGGATGGAGCTTGCCATTGGGGCGAAGTATGGACTTATAATTCGTATGATGGAACTGCACCTTATGGTGTGCAGGACGATTTCCATTTATACACTTTAATTTGGGACTCATTGGCGGTGAAAATGTATTTGGATTTAGACAAATATCCCAATAATGCTCCTTATTATCAGTTTAGCATATCCGGATCAAATCAGATTGGAGACAAATCATATTATTTTCATAAACCTTTCAGCGTCGTGTTGAATCTGGCAGTTGGCGGAAATTTTACAGGCATTACGGGAAATTCAAATATAAACAAGATTACTGCTTTACCTGTTGATGGAACTCCGGCTAAAATGTACGTTGATTATGTTCGGATTTATCAAAAAGGTGATGCCGGAGAACAATTTTTCGGACCTTCGACCATTGTTGATAACGAAGTTCCTGCTACATTTACTGTAAGCAAAGGGGCTGTTTCTCCAAATAGCGTTGAATTATTATTAAATGCCACTGACAATTCAGGTTCGGTTATTTATTATGTAACTTATGGAGGAACGACTATTTCAGTAAAAGGAATATCGGGAGTTCAAACTACCTGCATTATTACCGGATTAAATTCTACAACCGATTACATTTTTTCAGTCGTTGCAAAAGATGCAAATGGAAATGTGGCGGCTAATAATCCGCAAACAATCTCAGCTACAACCGGAATTTCATATAATGGTGTTGTTGCATTGGATTTTGAAACAGTTGGTCAGGACTGGACCTGGACTTCATTTGGAAATGGAGGTAATGCAGGTTCACTTTATTCGGTTATCAATAACCCGGATCCATCAGGTATAAACACCTCTGCTCATTGTGCCGGCTACACAATTAATACCGGTGCGATGTCGTGGGCAGGTCTTTTCTCAGATAACATTGGTTCAATAACTTTTACGCAGGACAATTGTAAAGTAAAAGTGATGGTCTACAAAGACTTTATCAGCAACTTTGATTTGAAATTTGAAAATGGTGGAAGCAGCTTTGAAAAACTGCTCCCAAACTCTTTAATCAATCAATGGGAAGAACTGACTTTTGACTTATCAGCTAATATCGGAAGCACGATGACGAGATTAACAATTATTCCGGATAATTCAACAGCAAGATCTGCTCAACGAATTTGCTATTGGGACAATATCTCTTTTAATTCGAACACGCTGAATGCGCTAAATAATGTTCTGAATGACGAAGTAAAAATATTCCCTAATCCGGTTCGTAATTATTTACATATTAAAACGGAGAGCGTCATTACGGAAATTGTATTACGTAATTTAGTTGGACAAACCGTGAAAATTATAGCATCAAATAGCTTGGATAAGTTCTTGGATTTAACTGATATTCAATCCGGAAATTATGTCTTAACCTTGAAATTGGCAAACGGTCAACAACTAACTCAAAAACTTGTCAAACGATAGATATGGTTAGGTTTAACTAACATTTAATCTGATCTGTTGAATACAAAATACAGAAAAAATGAAGCGAAAAGTAGTAAATTATTGTATTACCCTTTTGATTCTGGTCGTCAGTTATGGATTATTACAGGCGAAACAACAAAATAGAAATCCATTTGCTAAAAAAAATAATTATTCCGAAGCGAAATCAGTTACGAAGACAATTGTTTCTTCCAACAATATAAAAATAAACGAAGTTACTTTCAAAACTCAATGGGATTATTGAAAATGATGAAAAACACTAAAAAAATGAATAAGATGAAGAATATACTAGCAGGAATTTTTTGCATGTTTTCATTATTAGCAACAGCACAAGATTATAAATTGATGTGGGAAGATAATTTTGATAAGCCTGTATTGGATGCATCCAACTGGAATGTCATCGTCTCGGGCAATGGGGGAGGAAATCGGGAATTAGAATTTTATCGCCGTGAAAATATTTCAACAGGAAACGAACCTGTTACAGGTGAGAGCTGTCTGATTATAACAGCAAAGAAAGAAAATTACAGATTGAAACCTGCCACTTCCGGCCGATTGTCTACTCAAAACAAGGTGACTTTCAAATATGGAAAAGTGGAGGCCCGGATTAAAATGCCTAAAACAGCCAATGGTTTATGGCCTGCATTTTGGATGTTGGGCAATGATTTTCCAAAAGTAGTTTGGCCAAAGTGCGGCGAAATTGATATTGCTGAAATGGGAAATAAAAATGCTATTCTAAACGGAACACAAGATCGTTATTTTAATGGTGCCTGCCATTGGGGCGAGAAATTTAATCATGGGAAATATCCTAATTATGGAAAATCAACAACAAATTCCTATAGTTTACAGGATGACTTTCATTTATATACCTTAATCTGGGACTCATTAGCCATAAAAATGTTTTTGGATTTAGATAAATATCCCACAAATCCTCCTTATTTTGAAATGCCTATAATTGCCAATAACTTACCAGACGATCCAGGACGTTATTTTCACAAACAATTCTTTATAATTTTTAATCTGGCTGTTGGAGGTAATTTCCCAAATATCAGAAATATCAATAAAATTACTGCACTAAAAGCGGGCGATGTAAAAATGTATGTTGATTATGTTCGCGTTTATCAAAAAGGTCTTCCAAGTGAAAAGTTTAATATGACTTCTAAAATCGAAAATCCGTAATATCAAGAATCATTAATTCTCTAAATGTAATAAATCTATTAATTATGAAAAACAGGGTTTTCGGACTTTTATTAAGTGCTTTTTTGTTGGTTACAATTGTTAATGCACAGACGATTGCCGTTGGAAACGGTAGTTACACAACCACTTTCCCCGGTGTAGATGTGGCAGGGAGAAATGCTTATCCTTCCGGAACTCCTTTTTTAAGTGGAAATGCAATTGGCAAACCCGTTCCAACCAGCGACTGGTGGTCGGCACTCGTTAAAAATGGAACTGCTTCTAATCTTTTCAATTATCCTTATACAATGAAAACTACGAATAATGGATTGGTAGTGAGTTATATTCCCTGGGGTGTAATTGATGATTTAAATCCTTTTTTAGTAGGTGTAACAGGTATGACTGTTTCAAATACAACTGTCTCCGATTATTCCGACTGGACGGTGACAATGGATTGGAACGACGGAACCCATCAATTTCAGGCAACATCAGGTGTTGGAATGCCGTTTCTTTATTTTACTAAAAAAGCAACCGATGTGGCTCAGGTAACAGTAAATTCTGGGACTGTGGTTGTTTCAAACGAAATGCTGATTTGTACCAATGTAAAAAATGGTGCCGACTTTGCTGTTTATGCACCAACCGGAAGTACCTGGACTCAAAACGGGGCAGTGTACACTTCCACATTGAATGGCAAAAATTATTGGTCTATGGCATTTATACCGCTTACGGCAACCAATGTAACTACCGTTGCCAATGAATATAAGAAATACGCTTATGTTTTTCCTGTAAAAACGACTGCTACTTATAGTTTTAATGAATCAACGTCGGTTGTACGCACTGATTTTACTGTTCAAACAGATGTGAAAGAAGGCACAGAAACAAATATGTTATTGGGCTTACTTCCTCATCAATGGGCACATTTGGCTTCCGATTCTCCCGTTCCGGATAAATACAGTTACGCAACAGTTCGTGGTGAAATGAAAACAATGGCCGGAAACAGCTTCAGCGTGGAAAATACCTTTCACGGCATTCTTCCAACTTTGCCTTATGTGGATAATTACAGTGCCGGATTTTCACCAACAGCTTTAACCGGAAAAATTGCAGAACTTGAAAACAGCACCATGGCCACCTGGACCGATTCATACAACGAAGGACAGGTTTTTAATCAATTGATGCAAACTGCCCGGGCAGCGAATGAAATGGGCGATACTATTGCAAGGAATAAATTATTAACCACAATAAAAACCCGTCTCGAAAACTGGTTTAAAGCTGAAAATGGTGAAGTGGCATTTCTTTTTTATTATAATTCTACCTGGAGTTCACTGATTGGATATCCTGCCGGTTATGGTCAGGATAATGGATTGAATGATAAACAATTTCACTGGGGCTATTTTATTCAGGCTGCTGCTTTTGTCGCGCAATTCAGTCCCGGTTGGACTGCTCAGTTTGGTGGTATGGTGAATATGCTGGTTCGCGATGCTGCGGCTTACGACCGCAATGACACCATGTTTCCGTATTTACGGAATTTTAGTCCCTATAATGGTCATAGTTGGGTAGATGGTTTTGCAAACAACCCACAAGGGAATAACCAGGAATCAAGTTCGGAAAGTATGAATTTCAATGCTTCCCTGATAAACTGGGGACAAATTACCGGTGATAAAACAGTCCGTGATTTGGGAATTTATCTTTATACTACAGAACAAAGCGCAATTGAAGAGTATTATATGGATACTCATCATCGTAATTTCCCTTCGTCACAAAAATATAGTTTAGTTTCACGTATTTGGGGAAATAGTTTTGATAATGGAACATTCTGGACTTCTGATATTGCTGCTTCTTACGGCATTGAAATGTATCCGATTCAGGGCGGATCGATGTATCTGGGACTTGATACCGTTTATGTAAAAAGACTTTGGAACGAAATTGTGGCCAATACCGGTATTTCCAGTAATCAGGTAAATCCTAATCTTTGGCATGATGAAATGTGGAAATACCTGGCATTCATCAATCCTGCAAAAGCCATTGAAATGTATAATTCATTTCCTAACCGCGAATTAAAATTTGGTATTTCTGATGCACAAACCTATCATTGGATTCATGCTATGAATGCACTTGGCACTTTGGATGCAGGTATCACAGCCAATAATCCTATTGCTGCCGTTTTTGTGAAAAATGGAATTCATCACTATGTTGCTCAGAATTACACGAATGCACCAATTATAGTCACTTTTTCGGATGGATATCAATTATCGGTTCCTGCTGGTAAGTTAGAAACAAGTATGGATGGAAGTTATTCAGGAACAATTACTTCGTCTTTCTCCAGTGCTTTTGTAAGTGGTAGTGTAAAGCTGAATGCTACTATTTCCGGCGGAACCCCAACCAAAATTGAATTTATGGATGGAAATATTTCATTAGGAATTGTTTCAAGTTCGCCTTTTGAAACATTAGCATCTAATCTTCAGCTTGGAAACCATAATTTCTATGCTAAAATTTATGATGGTGATAAGTTCACCGTTACCAATACCGTTCAGGTTTTGGTTGGCAATCAGTTGCCATACGGAGGAACTGCCAGGGCAATTCCCGGAACAATCGAAGCTGGAAATTACGACATTTTCGAAGGTGGAAAAGGACAGAATATCACGTATTTTGATGTAACCTCAGCAAATCTGGGTAATTTCAGACTGGATGAATCAGTTGATGCTTATACTGATACAAATGAAGGTGCTGCTGTTGGGAATATAGCTCAGGGTGAATGGCTTGATTATACGGTAAATGTGGCACAATCCGGTTTATATTCGCTCGCTTTCCGATATGCTTCAGGCAATTCGAACGGTGGAGGTCCGTTTCATTTGGAATTAGATGGACTGATTGTTTCATCAGACATTTCTGTACCTTCAACGTCTACAACAGTTTGGAATATCTGGGCAACAAAATCGGTTGTTGACATTCCATTGTCAGCAGGAAAACATGTATTAAAAGTAGTTTTCTCATCAGGTGAGTTTAATTTAGCTAAAATGACTTTTGCCCGCACAGGCGATTTGCCGTATAGTATTCCTACTGCAAATGCCGGAACTGATTTGAAAGTTGTGTTACCGTTAAATTCAACAATACTTGATGGCTCGGCAAGTTCAGAGTCGGCTGGTAAAACTCTGACTTATAAATGGACACAGGTATATGGACCAACAGTAGCTCAATTCTCCGATTCCACCGTTGTAAAACCAACCGTTAGCGGGCTTGCGGAAGGAATGTACAGTTTTAAACTCACAGTTACCAATTCCGATATGCGATTTGCCACTGATGAAGTGATGGTGATGGTTACAAATACAGAAAATGTAGCTCCTTCCGTTTCACTAACTTCTCCAGCCGATAATTCAACATTTACCGAAGGAAAACCGGTAACAATTTCGGCCAATGCGAGCGATTTTGATGGAACAATAACACAGGTTGATTTCTATGTAGGAACTTCATTAATATCAAGTGCTACAACCGCACCATATACTGCTACCTGGAATCCAACTGCTGGAAATTATGTAATTACAGCCAAAGCAACAGACAATGGCGGAACGGTCAGTACTTCACATGCGGCTAATGTAACAATTTCTTCTTTAATGTCCTGTACAACCACATCAACAGTTGCCACTCAGGGATCATTCTCGGTTGGATACAAATGTACTTACGAAACTGTGGGAACGACAGTAACCGTAAGCTTTGAATTGCTTGATAATCAGCCGGGGCTTATAGCTTATTTGTGGAAAGAAACACCATTTGGAGAATCCCAAATGACAAATGTCAGTGGTAATATCTTCAGTACAACGTTAAGCGGACAAACTTTAGGTTCAACCATCAGTTATGCCTGTAAATTTGCTTATACCGGTGGAATGTCGGTAACAAAATACATTACTTATGTCGTTGGTTCTAATTGTGGAAGTACAACGAATGACACGCAGGCGCCAACGAACTTTACAGCGACACTTGGAGCAGTTTCAGCCACTTCGGTTGAATTATTACTCAACTCTTCAGACAATTCAGGGACTGTGGTTTATAATGTTGTTTATGGTTCCAATACAGCCAGTACATCAACAAATTCAGGTGTTCAAAAGTCATTTGTAATTACTGCTCTGACGGCCAATACGCCTTATACATTTACAATTTCTGCCAGTGATTTGGCCGGAAATGTGGCATTGAATAACCCGATTGTACTGACGACTACAACTGCAGCCAATACCAATACCGACTGCGCTGGAACGACTTCTGTAGCTTCTCAGGGAAACTTTTCAGTAGGTTATAACTACACATTCCAAACTTCAGGAACGGATGTAAATATTAGTTTTGAGCTGCTTGATGACAAGTCCGGTGTTGTAGCTTACTTGTGGAATACGACTTCCGGTTTTGTGGAAACAGCCATGACAAATGCTGGTGGGAAAAAATTTTCAACAAAACTGACTGGAAAAACAGCAGGTTCAATCATTCAGGTAGCTTGTAAGTTTGCCTTTGCCGGTGGAATGTCAGTTACTAAAACGTTCGCATACACAGTTGGAAATGATTGTACGGGAACGGGTGTTGAAACCCCAACAGTTACAAATGATTTCTTTTACCCGAATCCGGTTCAGGATATCTTACATTTCAATTTAATTGATGCAGAAAATCGTATAATAATTACTGATATGATGGGAAGACGGGTTTTCGATAAAGTTGTTTACGGATCTTATGAATTGAATATGAGCAATTTTAATACTGAAATATATTTTATTAAAGTTGAAAACAAACAGGGTGTAATGATAGGAAAAGTAATTAAAAAATAAATAAACTAACTTTCAAACAACTAAGATTATTAATCAATGAAAAGAAGATTGAAAATACTGTTTATTATAATTCAGCTAACTTTTTGTTTTAGTTATGCTCAATCAAAATCAAAACTTGAAATCAAAGACAATTGGTATTATTTAAATGGTGAAAAGTTTTTCATAAAAGCCATTGGTTATGAAATCGGGGCTCGACCGGGACAACATCCTTATAGTGGCGTTCGTGCTGATGATCTGGATTTGATGAAATTTGATCTGAATGAAATAAGAAAAGGAGGCTACAATACCATCAGAACATGGAGTCAATTTACTGAACCACAACTTAAACTTGTTCAGGCTTCGGGACTAAAATTAATCATGGGCATTGATATAGATCCTGCAGGAGATTATGGCAATCCGAAATTTGTTCAGGAATGCGATGAAAAAGTGTCGAAAGTAATGAGTTATGCAAAAAAATACGATTGTATAATAACTTACCTCATAATTAACGAACCACAAACCGATCACATTCATGCAGTTACAGGAAGTGCATTTGTCAGTCTGATGAAAAATCTGACAGCTATTATTCATAAAGAACATCCTGTAATTCCGGTAACCATTTCAGCAAATGCAATGATTAGCGATTATATGGACGAAAGTATTTTTGATGTGTACGCTTATAATTGCTATGATCATGGTGAAGCCCAAACAGCAACCATGGGTTTTAAAGATTATATAAAAGGTCTTTGTGATTTAAATGGGCTCGATAAGCCATTTATTTGCACTGAGTTTGGATATTCAGTTTCTGAGAAAGGCTTTGGCCGTTATGGTGGAAATACATTGACTCAGCAAAGTGATGGTCTTATCGCCAATTACCGCGATTTGATCGATGCCGGTGCAGTAGGAATGTGTCCGTTTTATTATGCCGATGGTTGGTGGAAAGGCGGTGATCAGAATTATCACAATCCCGAACAGCCCGAAGAATGGTTTGGGTTTTGGGGTTATTCAGACCTGCACGACAAATACGGTTCGCCTCGTCCGGTTTGGTTTGCAATGCGTGATTATATGAAAGCGCTGATTATTAGTCCGAAAAATAAGGATATTTATACTTCAAAAAATATTCCGATTGAATTATATACAGTTAAAGAAGCAAGAAAGGTTATAATCAAAAGAAATGATAAAGTATTATACTCGAAAAATCTTATAAAATCCGGATATTTCGCGGATAATCTCTCTCTAGAATTAACAGGCGTAGAAGATGTGGAATTAGGATTTGAATTTTTTGACAAAAACAATAATCTTATCAAAACCGAGTCAATTATGATTTTGGCTTCCAATACACCGTTTGAATTGCCAAAATTAATTATTGAAGTAACTCCGGATAATGATTTAAATTCAAGTAAGATTGCTAAAGTTAGAACCATAATTCAACCTAAAGAAGGTTTTACATTTTTAGGTGATCTTCGGGTAAGTTATAACACGCATTTAGGTTGGGAAGTTGGACCTCAGGAGACTGTTTCAATTAAAAATCAGCTTGACAAAAAAACAATCAATTCAGTTAATTATTTTGATATACCAGATAATTGTTGGGTAGTGAATGCTTCAGCCGGAGTTTCAGTGCAATACGGGAAATTTATCTTTAAAATTCATGACCAGAAAATAATTTATCGGGGCGATTGGGCTGCAGAAGTTGGTAGGAAATAGTTCAAAACGTTTCCCGTTTCTGTCGTCCGTTATCTTAAATCTTGACTCTTGGTTCTTAATTCTAAAATCTAAAAAATATGGAAAAAATTTCTTCAAAATTATCCTTCAAGGAAAAAGTAGGATACAGTTTGGGCGATACCGCATCGCATTTTGTATGGGACATGGTCGGATTCTGGCTTTTATTTTTTTACACCGATGTATATGGAATTTCGGCAGCCGCAGCCGGTACCATCATGTTAGTCGCCCGTTTTTGGGACATGGCAATCGATCCGATAATCGGAGTGGTTTCAGATCGCACCAAGACCCGTTGGGGAAAGTTTCGTCCGTATATTTTATTCGGGGCAATTCCGTATGCAGTGTTGGCAATTCTGACTTTTACCACACCGAATTTTGGCGAAGTCGGGAAAATTATTTACGCCGGAGCAACATATGTGCTTTTGATGACTGCTTATGCTACCATTAATCTGCCATATTCAGCATTGGGAGCCGTAATGACCGATGATACATATGAACGTGCCGGATTGAATACCTATCGGTTTATTGCCGGTTTTATCGGCCAATTTGTTGTAACCGGTTTGGCATTGACTTTGGCGCAATATTTCGGACATGGAGATAAAGCACAGGGGTTTCAATACACCTTGTTTTTATTCGCGGGTTTGAGTCTGGTATTCTTTTTTATTACTTTTCAAACAACCAAAGAACGGGTTCAACCTCCAAAAGCTCAGAAAAATTCATTGAAAGAAGATTTGAAAAACCTTTTTCAAAACAAAGCCTGGGTAATTCTGGCTATAGTAGGAATTGTTTCGTTCGTTATGTTTGCTATGCAAAATGCCGCCATTGCCTATTATTTTAAATATTATTTGGGACAAGAAGATAATGTTCAGTTATTCAATGTGATTGGAACTGTGGCATTGATTGTGGCGTTACCTTTGTCAAAACCCCTGGCTAAGCGTTTCGGAAACCGGAACGTATTTATTGGTAGTTCGTTGATTTCAGGCTTGTTTTTCATGCTGATTTATTTGCCCGGAGTAAAAGATATTACAACGATTTATGTGTTTAATGTCATAGCTAAAATGGCTTATGCACCGGCTGTTCCCCTGCTTTGGACCATGATTGCCGACTCAGCCGATTATGGAGAATGGAAAACCGGACGACGAGCTACCGGTTTGTATTTTTCGGCTGCCGTTTTTGCCCAAAAAGCAGGTTGGGGAATTGGTGCCGCCATAGCCGGTTGGATTCTTGCCTGGTCATCGTTTGTACCCAACGTGGTTCAAAATGATACCGCAATTACCGGTATAAAATTACTTGTTTCGGTTATTCCCGGTATATTGTATATGTCGTGTGCCATTTTCATGATTTTCTATAAAATCGATAAAAAGACAACTGATCAAATGAAAATAGATTTGGATGCCAGAAGAGAGAACCCCTAACCTCTAAAGGGGAATAAGACGGGTACGACAAAACTTGAAATTAATCATATAAAATAATACAAATTTAGTTCCCCTTTTGGGGATAGGGGTTATGAAAAACTTATTTATTGGGAAAAATCCTTTAATAGAAGAAATACAAGAAGTTACAGGACAATTTATCCTGATTGATGATGAAAAATATTATCAGATAAAGAACTACGATTCTATGTTGCCGTTCTTTATTAATCTTGCCAGTGATTCAAACCATTGGATGTATATTTCCAGTACCGGAGGACTTACAGCAGGAAGGAAAAACCCTGACACCGCACTTTTCCCATATTATACCGATGATAAAATCAACGAATCATCCGATATAACCGGAAGTAAAACGATTTTACATGTTACAAAAAGAGGAAATATATATTTGTGGGAACCTTTTTCCGACCGAAACAAAGCTGTTTATTCCATCCAACGTTCCATCGCCAAAAGTACGATTGGAAATAAGATCATTTTTAGTGAAAAAAATCTTGATTTAGGATTGACATTCAGTTACGCATGGATGAATGCTGATGATTTTGGCTGGATTAAGAAAAGCACATTGACAAATGAAGATGCAGATTCTACTGTAGTCTATCTGGTAGACGGTTTACAAAATATCCTTCCATCAGGAATTGACCGATTGACTCAAAACACCTTTTCGACGCTTGTAGATGGTTACAAGAAAACAGAATTGGTGGAAAATTCATCTCTTGCACTTTTCCGCATGGAAGCTATTTTGGTGGATCGTGCTGAACCGAGTGAATCGCTCAGAGCCAATACCGTTTGGAATACCGGACTTGAAAATGCAATTTATTTATTGAGCTCATCGCAACTGGATGCTTTCAGAAACGGTCAAAAGCCGACACCTGAAACCGAAGCAAAAGGAGTTCGGGGAGCATTCTTTGCGTGTTCCGAAGTTCATTTGAAAGCATCGGAAGCAAAAAACTGGTATTTTATAGCCGAAGTAAATCAGGATGCAGCTCAGGTGAATAATTTGCTGAAAATCATTTCCGAAACAAAAAATATCACTGTCATTCTGGAACAAAATATTGATAAAGGGACCAGAAACCTCAAATCAATTGTAGCGCAAGCGGATGGGATTCAGCAAACAGCAGATGAAAACGGTGTTGCCCGCCATTTTTCGAATGTGTTGTTTAATACTATGCGAGGAGGTATTTACAGCGAAAATTACAGCATCTATGCTGTCAACTTCGGTGAGCATGTAAAACATTTCAATGTTGCACTTTGGGAAAAACAGACAGATTTTCTGGCTAAACTTCCGGACTCTATTGACTATACAGAACTTGATAAGTTGATTCAACAACAAAACGACGCCAATTTATACCGGTTGTTTCAGGAGTATTTACCGTTGACTTTCAGTCGTCGTCATGGCGATCCGAGCCGTCCATGGAATTTATTCGATATCAATGTGAAGGATGATGCAGGCAACAAACTACTTTCGTATCAGGGAAACTGGCGGGATATTTTTCAAAACTGGGAAGCACTTTCTTTGTCATTCCCGGGATATATCAACGGAATTATTGCCAAGTTTCTAAACGCTACTACTGCTGATGGTTACAATCCATACAAGGTGTCCAATGAAGGAATAGACTGGGAAGTGATTGAACCCGAAAATCCATGGTCAAATATAGGCTACTGGGGCGATCATCAGATTATATATTTATTGAAACTCATGGAAGTTTCACACAATCATTATCCGGAAAGTCTGCTTTCCTGGCTCGATAAGGAGATGTTTGCGTTTGCCAATGTGCCATACCGCCTGAAAAGCTACGACGAAATTGTTGCCAATCCAAAAAATTCCATTCGTTTCGATGCCAAACTTCATCATGCCATTGAAAAACTCGAAAAAACTTACGGCTCCGATGCCCGACTGATTTTGACTCCGACAAACGAAGTAAAACTGGTGACTTTCACTGAAAAAATACTGGCTACTTTATTGGCTAAATTGAGTAATTTTATTCCTGAAGCCGGCATTTGGGTGAATACCTTGCGTCCCGAATGGAACGATGCCAATAATGCATTGGTGGGAACCGGAGCTTCAATGGTGACACTTTATTATATAAGACGTTTTGTGGCATTTATGCAGGAACTTTACAAAAGTTCAGCGCTTGAAAAATATACAGTTTCCGGAGAAATGTATTCGTTTTTCGTAGAAATATTTAAGGCATTCCAATCTCATGAATTATTGCCCGAAAAAGGTTTTGATGATATGCAACGACGTCAGATGGCAGATGTGTTAGGTAAAGCCGGTGAAAATTACCGGACAAAAATTTACAACGAAACTTCATCAAAAAAAGAAGTTCTTGCTAAACAGGATTTAAGCAATTTCTTTGAGGTGGTCCTGAAATTTATCGATCAGTCAATTTCGGTAAACAAACGTGAAGACAAACTCTATCACGCTTATAATCTGGTTAGTTTCACCGATAATGAAGTTGCCATTCGCCACTTGTACGAAATGCTTGAAGGTCAGGTTGCGGTGTTGACATCCGGGAAATTAACTCCCGTTGAAGTCGTTGAACTACTCGATGCATTGCGCAACAGTTCGCTTTATCGCGCTGATCAGCTAAGTTATATTTTATATCCGAATAAGAAATTGCCATTATTTTTAGAAAAGAACCACATTCCTGCAGAAGATGTCAGTCGAATTCCGCTTCTTCAACAATTAGTTTCAGCCGGAAACACCAACATTATTTGCAGGGATAATAAAGGTGAATTACATTTCAATGCCAATTTCAATAATGCCGGATTCCTCACAGCAGCTTTAAATAAATTGAAAGCCGGCTCAGCATTTGAAGTTTCGGATAGCGAGCAACTTCAAATCGAACAGTTATACGAAAAACTTTTTGATCATCAATCGTTTACCGGACGTTCAGGGACATTTTATAAATACGAAGGTTTAGGCTGTATTTACTGGCACATGGTTTCAAAGCTGTTGCTGGCTATTGGCGAAAATATCAAAAAAGCTGTTACGGAAAATTCCGATATTGTAATCCTTGAAAAACTAAAACATCATTATGCTGAAGTAAAAACAGGAATCGGTGCACATAAATCGCCGGCAGATTACGGTTCGTTTCCTTTCGATCCATATTCGCACACCCCAATGATGGCGGGCGTTCAGCAACCGGGCATGACCGGTCAGGTGAAAGAAGACATCATTAGCCGCTTTTTTGAGCTGGGAATTGTTGTTGACAACGGATGCATTTCTATAAAACCGTCCATTCTGAAAGCAGATGAATTTATTCAGCCAAATTCAGAAAATGAATTTTCGCATTTGAAATTCACTTATTGTTCTGTCCCTTTTGTTTATCAAATAGATGGAAAACAGGGTTTTGAAATTATTCAGCAAAATGGAAAAACCAAACGATCACAAGATTATTCCTTAATTCCGTCTCAAAGCCGGGCTGTTTTCAATCGGGATAAAAGTATTCTTAAAATTATCTTTCACTTTGTAGCTATTTGATCATTCAAAAAAACTTTTTTATCTCGACTGATTTAAATTATCATTTACCTTACAGCAGATTCCGAAATATAAAATTTGGAGTCTGCTGTTGTCTTAAAAGCCTGAATTAACCGGCTAATTGTGAATGAAATTATATAAACATCAAAATAAGGTGTTGTAAAACATAAATAAATTTAATTAAGTGTCGAACAAAACTAAAAGTTGTATTGTTTTTATATAGCTTGAAAATTCCCAAACAAGTTGATCTTTGATATTTTTGAAAAACTGATGCTAATAATTATCACACAATTTATTCAATCAAACCATAAATTGATTTGAAAATTGTATTTGTAATTTAACTCATTGCCGGGTGTATAATTGTATCTTTTATATATTATCTTAATACGTGTTATTGACTTAATTAATATTATCTATAATTTAAAAATCGGAATATGAAGAAGTTATTACTTTTAGGCTTAATCAGCTTTATGGTAGCTTTCAATATGTTGAATGCTACCAATGTTTCGGGTTCTATAACAGGAAATACTACCTGGACCCTGGCAAACAGTCCTTATATTGTGACTGCTAATGTGACTGTAAATAATGGATTTACACTGTCAATAGATAGTGGTGTAGTGGTAATGTTTAATTCTAATATTGGTCTTTATGTGGATGGAACGCTCAAAGCCCGGAAAGCCCAATTTACCTCCAATCTTAGTCCAAAACAAAAAGGGGACTGGAGTCAGATTCAGACAAATAGTACCGGAAATGTGACCCTTGACACCTGCAATATTGAATACGGAGGGAAAAGTAATAGTGGAGCCATTTATGCTTACATGGGAACCACAAATATAAACGGATCTTCTATTAGTAATTCATACTCGGGAGGAATACAAACATATACAGGCACAGTTAATATCAAAAACTCCTCAATTTCCGGCTGCGATTACCCTATCGTTTTTACTAATTATGGTGCTTTGCACAACAATGGAGGCAATAATTTTACCGGAAATAAACATGACGCTGCCTATATTTACTTCTCTGGTTTAAGTACTAACTGGAATCTTGAATTACTACCGATTCCTTATGTCTTTTATACAAGTTTTACAATTAACAGTACCGGTAATTTAAGTATTGCCAGTGGAAACTCATTAAAATGTTCAAGTTGGATATATGTTGATGGGATTTTAAATGCCAATGCCAGCTTCGGTAACAAAATAATTTTTACTTCGACTACAAATGATAATATCGGAGGTGATACCAATGCAGATGGAATTGCCTCTGTACCTACCAAAGGCTCATGGGGTGGAATTTACTTTAGAAATACATCGGTTGATGCACAATGTATTTTAAAACGATGTGATATTACATTTGGAGGTAGTGGCAATCGTGGAGGAATAATTATCGAAAACGCCAGCCCCAAAATTGATTCGTGTTATATGGCCAATAATTATTATGGTGCAGAATTAGATGGCGTTAGCAGCCCTGTATTCACAAATAATACGATGGCAAGTAGTCAGGTAGTTCCCATTGCTATGACTTTTGATGCTTCCCCCGTATTTTTAAATAATACATTCTCATTTTCGGACAATCAGTATGACGCCATTGGTCTCTTAGGCTCTACTTTAGGAGCTGATTCACATCTTATTCAACGTGATGTTACCGGAATACCAAATGTGACTTACTTGATGTTGGGTGAATTGACTATTCCTGAAGCATATACCCTTACCATCGATACGGGAATTGTGATTAAAAGTACCAACTATTACACGGGTATTGTGGTAAAAGGAGCTTTGATTGCAAATGGTGGTCCGGGAACTAAACAAATAATCTTCACTTCTTCAAAAGATGATAATCATGGAAATCCGGGTGACACAAATAAAGATGGTACTCAGACGAATCCTGTTCGAGGAGACTGGAGTGGAATTATATTTGAAGGTACCAGTGATGATACGAAATGTTTACTCAACTATTGCCAGGTGAAATATGCCAGCATGAGTAGTCGTTGGTATACTCAATATATCAATGGTGGTGCTGTTACCACAATAAATGCTTCCCCTACGATTACTAATTGTGTGTTAAAGGATAACGCTTATGGTCTTTTTGCTTATCAGGCATCCAATCCGATAGTTGACAATACGGAACTTACAAATGCTCAATATACACCTATTGCTCTCTCTGTGTCTGCTAATCCTACTTTTACCAATATTTCATTTGTGAATAATGGTTGGACAGCATTAGGAATCATCGGAGAATCTGTCGGTATAAATGGTACAATAGGGAAACGGAATATAGCCGGTTATAATAATGTTTGTTACGTGTTGCTGGCTGATCTGACCATTAATTCAGGAATTAATGTTACTGTTAATCCGGGTGTTGTTATTAAAATGCAAAATAACATTTATGTAAACGGAGGATTTAAAGCCAATGGTTTGGTCAACGACTCCATCAAATTTACTTCCATTAATGATGATAATTACGGTGTTCCAAAAGATACCCGAAATGATGGAAATGCTGTTGCTCCTGCAAAAGGAAACTGGGGATCTGTTTACTTCAGGGCAACTACGGATGATGCATTCAGTCTGATTAATTATTGCAAATTCTTTTACGGTGGAGGTGGAGGTGAACAAGGGATACTTACTTTTACTGACGCCGGAAATACGGTTTCAAATACACTGATAAGCGATGGTAATTATTATGGAATGCGATTTGAAGGTTCATCTTCACCAGTCTGCACGAATAATGTTACTATTAAAAATTGCCGGCTCGACCCGATATCCATGTCGCTCACTTCAAATCCTGTTTTCAACTTCTCCTCTCCGCTTTTTGCATCATTAGGTAACGGAAGCAACGGTATTCGAATCATAGAAGGAAACCTTTCAACTGACGCCACATTAACCCGGCGTGATGTTGGCGGAATTTACAATGTTGCTTATATTATTGACAACTTGACAATTATGCCTAATACAACTTTGCATATAGGAGAGGGAGTCGTACTCAAATTTACCAATTACTATAATGGTATCATTGTGAACGGAGCATTGGTGGCTGTTGGTAGCAAAACTTTGCCGATAGTATTTACATCCATCAGAGATGACTCTAAAGGTGGCGATACAAATGGTGATGGAAACAGTTCAACTCCACAAAAAGGTAACTGGGATAAAATTCAATTTAATAGCTCAGGATTGGATGCTTCCAATTTATTACGGGACTGTATATTTAACTATGGTGGAAGTGGTTATTACGGGTACAATTACTATGGTAATGTTACTGTGAATAATGCTAAAATGGTAATCGACAGTTGCAGGATTGAACATTCCTCCACATCTGCCATAGGAGTATTTGGCAGTGCCACCCCGGTAATCAGTAATAATGAATTTAATAATATTGACAAAACGCCCATTACCATGAGCCTGTTTTCGAATCCTACATTTAGCAATAATTCGCTTTCAAACATAGGAATCATTGCCATTGGTGTTGTTCCTGAAAATTATTCGGTTGATGCTACTATTCCAAAACGCGATTTTGCCGGATATAGCAATATGACCTATTTCTTTTACGGAACCAGTAGTGTAAATTCAGGCACTCATATTACCATACCCGAAGGAGTTGTGTTCAAATCCGATAATGTATCTCTTTTTGATGTTGCAGGTCAATTGACAGTTAATGGAACGCTTGCTCATCCGGTTGTATTTTGTAATATGTCCGACGATACTTATGGGAATCCGTTTGACACAAACAATAATGGAACTACTGTGGTTCCGAATAAGAATTATATGTCTGCCTACGCCCTTACTTTCGAAGACGTAAGTATTGATCTGAGCGAAATAAATTATGCAGTATTTGACTATTTCGACCGGGGGATTCAGTTGTTGCAAGCTTCTCCTTCGATTCAAAATTCGCAGTTTAAAAACAGCAAATGGGGCGTGGTTTTGAATGGAGTTTCAACGCCGAAAATAGATAATAATTCCTTTGATAATCTGGTTTATACCCCAATGTGTATTTCTTTGGTTTCCTATCCGGCTACATCGCTTGGAAATACAATTTCAGGATCAACTTATAAAGCAATAGGTGTTCTTTCCGAGGAGTTGGTTCAGGATGCTGCATTGGGAAAGAAAAACTTTGGTGGAATAGAAAATATCCCTTATTATTTCTCCGGAAATTATACCATTGGAACAAGTGTTACCCTAACAATGAACCCTGGTATTGTCTGTAAATTAGCCGATTGGGCTAAACTCGACGTAAAGCGTGGATTAATGGCTATGGGTGGATCAACTCCTGATAGCACCATTGTTTTCACTACAATTAAAGATGATTTTTATGCCGGAGATACTAATTCTGATAGTACGGCCACAAATCCAAGATCCGGATATACATGGTCAGGAATAAATTTCGAAGACGTTTCACTCGACAATTTGTGTAAAGTGAAACATTGTATTATAAAATATGCAGGATATTACAGTTCAGATGGAGCAATTTCGATGTCTGCAGCCAGTCCTCAAATTAGCAATTGTTTGATTTCGGATAACCAGAACGGTGTATTGATCAATGGAGCTTCAAATCCAAAAATCAATTATTGTGATTTTTATAATAACACCAGTTATGCCGTTAACAATGTAAACAAATCATTTGATGTAGATGCTACCAATTGCTGGTGGGGTAACAATAGCGGACCGACACACGCTACAAATCCCGGCGGAACAGGTGGTCTTATTTCAGATAAAGTTATTTATTCACCCTGGAAAACGACAGGATCGGGAAATCCATTATTGGGAGATGTTAGTTTGAATGGAAGCGTACAAGCATATGATGCTTCGTTGGTTCTCCAGAGTGTGGTTAGTTCAATAACACTTTCGCCATTACAGCAAACTGTAGCCGATGTTAGTGCTGATGGTTCTATATCGGCATATGATGCTTCGCTTATTCTGCAATTTGTGGCAGGTATTAATAGTGTATTCCCGGGAGAAATGAAGAGTCCGGCAGTTGTCAATGATGTAGTATTATCTTATGGTGACATTACCCGGAATGCTGATAATACCTTTACTATTCCTGTTCAGGTTGAAAATGCATCCCGTAGTATTTCGCTCGATATGGCTACTACATTTGATGCTGCATTGATAGAACCTGTTTCGGTAACCGCAGGAAGTGATGTAACAAACAGATTGTTTGCTTATAATATCGATCGGGCAACAGGAAAACTCCGGATTGCAATCGCAGGAACGGATAAACTTGGCAGTCATGCTCAGGTAGCTAATATCACGTTTAAACTGGTTGGTAGTGTTGGACAGAACACGGTTACGACATTGGGAATTGATAAATTCCAGGCTGATGAAATTGACTATACGCTTTCTTCGGTTTCAAAAGTCATTCAGATTAGTGATTTGGTTTCAGGATTGAATCAGATTGGATTAAATGAATCAAATATGTTCTCGGTTTATCCAAATCCTGTTCAATCCAATTCGTTCGTTCGATACCTGGTTCAAAATAATGGAACACCTGTTTCAATTTCAATATTTGATGTCACAGGTAAAGAGGTTGCTTTATTGGTGGATGCAACTCATGATGCGGGTGAGTATTCAATTAAACTGAATAGTATGAAGCAAGGTATTTATATTCTGAAAATGGTTTCGGGAAATAAAACGCAATTACAAAAAGTAATCGTTCAGTAATTTTTGGTCATTACCTTAAAAAATAGGATTATGAAACGGAAAATAATAATATTACTGCTCTCCCTTTGGTTGGGAGGGCAGTTCACCCGGGCAATTCTGGTCAGGTTTCCAAACCTGACAGGAATTGCAGGTGATACCATTACAATTCCTTTGTATGTGGACGATGACCTGACAGGACTCAATGTAAAAGCCTTTCAGTTTGATATCGGATATAGTAGCTCAACAATGAAATTATTAGGAGTAAACTCTGCATCTACTATTTCATCGACGATGGGTGATCTGGTCGTAAAAGATTTTACTGATCATTTTACCATAGTAGGCGCAGGGTCACAAGCATTGGCCGGTTCCGGAATACTTTTAAATGTAAAAATGGTGTTGATTAATTACAGTGGTTATCTGTCCTTTCGTAACAATACATCAAGCAATTTTTTCAATGAAGGAACTCCAGCTTTGACTTTTACTAATGGTTATATTTCGATTACTGCCAAACCGACAATTAATGTTTATCCGTCAAACTCCATTCTCAATATCGGGGATGTGCTGCAGTTTAGTTCCAATGGCGGAACTGCTCCCTATACCTGGTCGGTAAGTGATAATGCTATTGCCAGTATTGCCTCAAATGGTATGTTGACGGTGCTGGCAAGTGGTATTGTGAAAGTTTTTTCAACTGATGTAAATGGATATGTAGGACAATCCGGGAATATTGACTGTCGAAGTCTGAATGCAACGATACCGGATACCACTTCTTATCAGAATAAACAGATTGATATTCCATTGTATTTTAAAAATCTGGATGCAACGGCAATTCTTTCAGGAAAGTTTGCTTTCAGTTTTAATGAAAGCGTTCTGTCGTTCGATACGTTGATTACAACAAATACTATCCTGGATGGACATTCCGGTGTTGTATTTTCAAAACAAAGTGGAAAAGCTGTTGTTACTTTTGCTTTTCCGACTGCTGTTACGGGTAGTGGCGTATTGTTTATATTGAGATTTAAAGTGGCGGATACCAACG
>JAQTOL010000001.1 GCA_028748945.1 Paludibacter sp. | reverse complement strand
CATTCCGTTCTATTACTTCCAGGTAGCTATATTCTTCAGCAGGAATTTGATTCGAAAGACGACGATTTAGAACACCTGATAAGGCGATAACTGAGTTTAAGGGCGTTCTTAATTCATGGCTCATATTCGACAGAAAATTTGTTTTGAGTACATTGGCTTCACTCAGCATTTTCTTTTGCATTTCCAATTCTCTATTTTGCTCCGTAAGTTCGGCTGATTGCGCTGACAGTTCTTTTTTTTGCGCTTCCAGTTCCATGTTTGAAACTTCCAGATGTTCGGATCGTATCGTTAATGTATCATTCAGTTCTTTCAATCTCATCTCGTTACGCTTCCGTTGTGAGATATCTCTTGCTGCAGCAAAAATTCCAACTACGTTTCCATTTTCATCGCGATAAACCGAGGCATTGTACAAAACAGGAGTTATCCGTCCATCGACATGTTTCATGGCTAGTTCGAAGTTTCGAACAATTCCTTCGCGAAAGACCTGCAGAAATATTTCTTTGCTTAGTTCAGGATCCTTAAAATAGTTTGAAAAATCAGATCCGATAAGGTCTGAGCGGGTAAGTCCGGTTATATTTTCGGTAGGCTTATTTATATCTGTTATTATCCCATCTTCACCAATAGTAAAAAACGGGTCGACATTAGCTTCGAGTAAAGTACGAGTATACAAACCCGCTTTAGCTAGCTCTGCACTCTGAATCTCCAGCCTTTCATTTAAATGATTCAACTCGCGATAAGCCAATACACCTTCGATTCGGGCAGTCAAAGAATTATAAATACTCTCAATCAGTTGATTTGATTGTGCCGAATAGGAACGAATACTTGCCAGAGAAATAATGGCAACCACTTCTTTTCCAACCAAAATTGGGATGGTAATAATTTCGCGTGGAATAAACTTTCCGCTCACTGTTTGAAAAACAAAATGCGTATCGACAGGTATATTTTTGATGTGTTGTATTTTAGCTGTTGAGATTGCCGCTCCAAATTCACCTTCAAAACTATTCGCATTAAATTTAATTCGGGCTGTGACGTCCAATCCGAAAGATTCAAAATGCTCATAATATTGTTTATCCTCACTCAGCAAGTAAACTGCCGCCATTTGCGAATTTGTAAAACCGGATAATTCGGGAAGAACAGCTTTAAAGAAATTATGAGCATTTTCTTCAATTAACATGGCATCGGCTAATTTCGATGTTTTCTCTCTTAATTCAAGATTGGTCTGGATAGACTCTACCATCTTATTGAATGAGGCAGCAAGCGTTCCAAACTCGTTTTTTGAGTTAATTGTGCTTCGAACGTTAAAATCACCCCCCTGAAAACGATTTGCAGCATCAGTCAGTTCGTCAATCGGGTTACGAATATTGCGCAACAAATAGAACCCGATCAAAAGAGATAATAATATAATACCACCTACTAAAAGAAAGAGTCGTTGATTCAACAATTTACTTAATGATAAAGAATTGCTGTATAAGTTATCTCCTTTTTGAACAGCATAATTTTCAATTATCTGAATTTTTGCCAACATTTTATCCCTTAAAATACCAACAGTTCCTGTTGAAAGAACACTCTCTTTCACTTTTTGAGTATCTCCCGAAAGTGCCAGTTTAGTATTCTCCTCTCGCGCTGTTAACCAACTGATAAATGCTTTGTGAGCCTGTTCCACATCAGACGCGGGACCTAAATAAGAATTTTTTATTATGGCGAATTGTTGTTCTGCATCACTGCCTGACAGTTCCATAAGTTGAATTGCATCTTGTTTCTCCCTTTTGGTTACGGATAACATCAGGTCTCTGGTACCCAGACGCATGTTGAGTATATCAGCATCCAGTAACCCGATAGCTTTTCGTACCTGCATGGGATGCTTGTACATGATTTCCGTCTGCAAATTCAATTCATTGGATTGAATATATGCCACAACCCCTAAAACAATAACAAACATCAGCATAAAGGCAAAACTCACTAAAAGTTGTGTCCCGATTTTAAGATCTTTAATTTTCATGATAATTCTATTAAACACGGATGATAAACTGATTTATTATCAATGATTCCCGCGGCTTTTATATTTTATATTTAATGTATTTCTCTATCCGTTTTTATCAGCATTTCATCCATTAATTACCTTTTATTCTCATCATTGGGCTATCTTAAATATTGCCGATTGTGGATAAACTTCCATTAATTGATGCTGCATGAGAATGCTTCTCTCCGTTTCACCGGTCATTAAAAATCCCCCTTTTGTGAGACATTGTGTAACTTTTCCAATTATTTTCTTTTGTGAGTCCGGTTTATAATAAAACAGCAAATTGGCACATACAACCAGGTCGAAATTTCCAAAAATACTGGATGGTGGCGAACTGAATTCATCACTTAATAAATCGAAAACGGAGAAATCAATATTCTCTTTCAGTTCAGGCTTAACCGTGTAAACATCATCCTGCTTCCTGAACCAATTATTAATTTGTTTCAAACTCAGGTTACTCAAATTATCAATTGTATATTCACCTTTTCTCGCGTCGTTAACCATCACTTCGCTACAATCCGTAGCAAAAATACGAAAATTAATTTCCTCACCTTCACCCTTCTTAAATTCTTTCAATAACATGGCCAAACTATATGTTTCCTGCCCCGAGGAACAGGCTGCCGACCAAATCCGGATTTCCTTCCTTACGGAGTTCGTTTTTTTTACTAAAATGCTTGTAAATATAATTTTTTCCAACACCGCAAACGAAAGTGAGTTACGAAAAAACTCACTATACCCGATCAGTAAAGAGTCTAAAAATGCAATACTTTCTTCTTCGTTCTGTTCCATAAGTGTACAATACAACTCTTCGGACGCACAATGCATGACTGTCATCCTTCTCTGAATCGATTTTTTCAGAAAAGCACGATCGTATTTGGAAATATCAAAACCTTTCGTTTTTAATAGTAAACGGGCAATTGCGGTGTTTTTCATTTAATTATTTCCGGTTTAATGGTCTCTTCTTGTTGAAGAAAATTTTACTCAACAACTTTATATTTGGCTTCTTCTCCGTTTTTTTTGAGCAATTCATTAATTTCCTTCTTTAATTCCACCATAACCAATTCGCGCCCAACTATCATCCGGTGAAAACGTGTCATCTCATCCATTTTATTTTGCAGAGCTTGCTCAGCCAGCTTGCGGTCGGTAATGTTACGGATAAATCCACCCACGCCAACTTTATCTTTTTGGTACTCAACAGGAAATTTTACTGTTTCAAATACCATATCACCCTGTACCTCTTCCCGATAAACAATGTCATTCACTATTAATGCCTCTTTGTCTGACATGTGACAATTTTTAGCATATTTTTCTTCCATAAAGTCAAAAACACCTTTACCAAGTATCTCTTCTTTAGTTCTATTATAATATTTACATAATTGTTCATTCACAACAATAAAATTGAATTCTTCATCTTTAATAAAAACCAAATCAGGAGTAGAGTTTATAAATCTACGGTATCTGTTTTCGCTTACCTGCAACTTTTCTGTTGCTAACCTACTCTCTGTTATATCCCGAAACGACCACACACGCCCCACTACCGAATCGCCAATGATTTGAGGGATGGAATAGCGTTCGAAAATACGACCATCTTTTAGTTCAATAAGATTAATACTTGTAATCTTATTATTTCCTTTCAGGTTCTCCACTTTCGATTTAAATTCATCCGGATCAGTTATTTGTGAAACTACCCAGTTTAAAATGTTACCGTCCTCCCTATTGTTAAGTAGTTTTTGAGGAATATTCCACATTTCGGTAAACCGATGATTAAATATAGTGGGATGACCATCAACATCAACGGCCAATATACCGTCGGCAGTTGATTCGAGTGACGCACTTAGTAACGAAAACGATGATTTCAATTCATCTTCGGAGTTTTTCCGTTCAAGAAATAATCCCACCTGAGTAGCAAATAATTCTACAATTTCGGGATTTTGTAAAGTTTCTCCTTTTTTAAATATCAGGGTAAAATCACCTTTTTGAACATTATTTTTAGTTATTCGGACCACACTTACTTCGCCCAGATTAAAAGTTTTACTTATCAAATAGTAAACAGGACGAGGCATCAGGTTTCCTACATAATCATACAGGTTATCAAAGTGCGTAATAGTTCTGTCTTTTGTCATATTATTACGCTCACCATTAAATTTCCATTTTTTATTTAAGAAATCATAGCCCAGGTATTTTTTCGATAATGAATTGAAATCTTTTAAACCGGCAAATCCAACAGTAGAATATTCTACTTCATTTTTTTCAAATATATTAAATGAGGCGAATTTTGCCCCGGAAATCTTTCTTATTATTTCAGCCAATTTGTTATATTCTATTGAATTCGAATCATTTAAAATGAGTTCGCTATTTTCAAAGAGTAATTCTTTCAAACTGTCCCGGTTTTTTTGCAACGCTTCTTCGGCCTGTTTCCGTTCGGTAATATCACGTACAATCGAAATTGCCCCGATTATTTCAGCACTCGTGTTTTTTAGTGTGGAGATGGCATCCGATACCCAAACCGGTTTTCCGGTTGTATTAATTTCCAGTAAGAATTCGACTTCGGATCCGATAATTCCCTTCAGTGCATTTTCTACATTTTCAATTACACCCACTTCTTTTAAAAAAGGAAAAACATTTTTGGCATTTTTTCCAATTATATCTTTTGCTAATGTACCTGTCAGTCTTTCCATAAAAGGATTCCAGGTAATATAATTCAGATATTGATCATAAACAATAATACCTTCGAGCGCACTATCAATTATTTGTCTGTTGAATTGATTCAAATCAATCAGTTCCTGCTCATTTTTCTTGAGTTTATTTTCGTTTTCTATTTCACTGCAAACATGCTTAATTAGCAGAGGAATCATTTCAAGAAAGTGGCTGTCTTTAATAATATAATCTTTAGCACCTAGTTTCATCATTTCCACGGCAATATGCTCATCACCCTGTCCCGTAGAGACAATAAAAGGAGGTACCTGAATTTTTCTATTCAACAATTCATTGATCAATTCTTTTCCATTCATATCCGGAAGACCATAGTCCAGCACAACCAGAAACGGAGTGTTCACACTTAACCATTCAATTGCATCACTTCCCTTTTGTACACAGACATTTTTATAGCCTGCATAATCAATATTCTCTTTAAGTAATTCGAGTATTCCGGCATCATCTTCAACGATGAGAATTCTGTTTGGTTTTGCTTCCATTAGATGATTATTTTATATTTTTACTATTTGAATAAATAGTCCCATGCGTTTCAGTGTTTCTGCAAATTTAATAAAATCAACCGGTTTGGTTATATACATATTACAACCAAGTTTATAACAAGCTTCCACTTCGCGCGGATCGTCGGTAGTGGTAAGCATCAATACCGGTATTTCCTTTAAACCGTCATCTGTTTTAATTCTGCGCAATACTTCTACTCCATCCATTTTGGGCATATTAATATCGAGTAATAACAGATACGATTTATCGGCTTCGCGCGCTTCCGTTTCAGCTTTACCGGCTAAAAAAAGCCAGGCGTCTTCTCCATTTGCAAATCGGATTATTTTATTACAAACACCCGATTCCCGTAATCCGGTCCGAATCAGTTCGGCATGTCCATCATCATCTTCGGCAATGAGAATGATTAGTTCTTTGTAATTTTTCATTTTGCGTAATTGTTTCTATCTTACCATCCCGGACGGCTCAACAGGTTGTTTATACTTTAAGTAGTTCATTTTGTGCAATATAAATGTACTGCGATGTTGTTGTTTTGGAACCTTTTTCACGATTTCCTATCAGATTCCGGATTTTTCAATAATGAAAACCGTTTTTTCAATACCGTTTTTTCAATTTTCAATATTGAAAACCGAGTTTTCTATATTGCTTTTTGAATTTTCAATATTTAAAAATGCCTTTCCCTAACAGTAAACCGTTAATATTATATCGTAAATTCTGTTTAAGCACCTGTAAAAGTTGAAAGCGGATGAGTAAATTGAACAGGATGGAATACATCCTCAGATTCAATTCACGATTATGTGATTAATAGTTCCATTTTCTGATACTTTTTCCATTAAATAAGAGATTGTTTTTCTTTCATGTCAGTATCGTATTTTTCCTGTATATATCAAATTTTTTCAAAAATAAGAATAATCTTTGGAAAACTACCGACTATAAACTACCGACTATTTATTATTCTTCAAAATCATTTTTTTGTAACTCTACATAAAACCTGCTTCCTATTCCTTCTTCCGATTCGACCCAGACTTTGCCCTTGTGTTTGTCGGCAATTCGCTTCACTAAGCTCAACCCGATGCCGTCACCTGCTTCACTGACTGTTGAGTCGACGCGGTAGAATACATTCCAGATTTTCTCAATGTTTCGCGACGCAATACCAATTCCATTATCAGCAATACAGTAAACCACTTTATTATAATTTATTTTTGCCGAAATGTTGACTTCCAGCTTCCGGTTACTATCCCTGTATTTAAGCGCATTGCCAATAATATTGGAGAAAAGCCGGTTGAGTTGATTTTCGTCGCCATAACAATCGGGTAAATCATCGATATTAATCGTTGCATCTATTTCAGTAATTTCAAAACTATAATGTTGATTGATTGTCTTGAATAGATTATTCATCTTCACCTTCTTTATTGCCATAGTCACCCGACCGGTTCTGGATATTTGCAACAGACCATTAATTAATGCATCCATTTTGGTAACATTCGACAAAATGAAGTTCAATGTTTTGGGAATTGCATCAATCGTCAACTCTTCCAGATTATCCAGTTTGATTTCTCCCTGTCCATTGGCCGACAAAGCCATTTTAATTTCTTCAGTTTGTTTTTTCAAGCGCTGGCTAAATCCCTGAATGTTTACCAATGGCGACCTCAGATCGTGTGATGCAGCATAAATATAGTTTTCCAGTTCTTTGTTTTTTAGTTTAATTTCTTCCTGAATATATTGAATTTCAGTGATATCGTTTGTGATGGTAGCAAATTTATTTTTCGAAGGTGAAACTACAGATATCAGAAAATGCTTGTCCATTGGAGGGAAATAAGTACTAAATTCATATGGAACACCTGATTGTGCCACTTTAGCATATTCCTCCAAATAGGGTGCGGTTGTGGTACCATATAATTCGGAGGCTAATTTGCCAATGGCTTCGTCTTTCGAATATCCTGTATGTTTTGTAAATGCATCGTTACAATCAATAATTCTATAATTGATTGCTTCACCTTCTCCATTCAACTCCAGTTCGTGAATGGCCACCATTTCGGTCATGGCTGCAAAAAGAGTACTTAATTTTTTCTCACTTTCCAGCAATTTTATTTCAGCTTCTTTAAAATCTGTAATATCTCTGGCTACCACTACCGCTCCTATAATCTCCCCTTTGTCGTCGCGCATAGGACTGAAACTGTAACTTCCAGTCCAGGTTTCACCGGTATCTTTCCGGCGAAGTTTATACTCAAAATTATTGACAATCTCCCCCCGTAGTGCCCTTGCTACAGCCCATGTTTCGGGTGGCGCCACTTCATCATTTGAATTAAATACTTCAAGTATGTCGGTGAAATGATTGAATTTCGTATATACTTCATCTTTATTTCTAAAGCGGGTAAATTTTACAAAAGCCTCATTGAATTGAATATAATTACCTTCCGAATCTGTTATAAAAATAGCATCGGTCGTACTTGCCAATGCAGTGTCTAACGTGGCTTTGCTTTTTTGGAGAGCCAACTCGGTTTTCCGTATATCGGAAATATCACGTGTAATATTGAGAAGGTGTTTAACGCCATTCAACTCGATAATGGAGGCCGACATCATTCCGTAGATTATTCCTCCCGACTTGGTAGAAAACTGTGCAATAAGATTTTCAACAATTCCTTTTTCCTTCAACCCCTGAACTAATCTATCCCGGTCGGCTAAATCAACCCAAATATTTTTCTCAATCGATGTTTTACCCAGGATATCTTCTTCGGTATATCCCGTAATGCGCGTAAAACCGTTATTAATTGACACGTACATGCCATCTTCCAAGCGGTTTATATTGATGGAATCAGGACTGGTCATAAATGCTTTTTTAAATTTCTCTTCGCTGATTTGCAAAGAAATATCCGTTTGTCTTTTCCCCAAAGCATTCCACACAATATCCATCAATACGGTCAGTTGTTTGATATCGTTATCAACATAATCGGTTTCTTTATTGGCAACCCCCACTACACCAACAATCTGATTATCGACAATTACGGGAATGGTCAAGTACTTGTGCAGCGGTGCATGTCCCCCGGGTTGACCTTTTTTAAGCGGATGTGCCGCCTGAAAATCGTTCACCACAATCGGTTTCCGTTGTCGAACCACTTCGCCCCAAAGGCCGGTTTTTTCCAATAGATAAACGGTCTGTTTTTCCTGAACTTTACATTCATTCATCACTTCTTTTGACCAGGAATTGAGCACAAATTCCTTTTTCGTTTCACTGTAATGGTAAATATAACCCAGCTTGCTATCAGTCATTTCGATAGCCTGATTTAGTGCTAAGTCGAGATAATTCTGAATAGAATCAGCAGGCGATTGAAGAATTTTGACCAATGCATTAAGTCGTTTGGAATTAATCAGCAATTCGTACTCGGCTTTTTTGCGATCGGTTATATCACTAATATCAACAAGAGTTGCCAGTTTACCATTGAAACGAATTGATTTAGACTGGGTTTCCACGTCCAAAACATGACCATCGATGCGGATAAAACGTTGCTCTTGTTTTGGCACGTAACCTTTTTTCGCTAAGAGTTTCGCATTTTCATGTGTAAGTATATGAAAGTCGGGATGAATTAATTCGAGGATAGGTTTATTCACGAGATCTTTCGATGACTTTGCTCCAAATAATTTGATTGCCGAGTGATTCACGTATATCAATGTCCAATCGTGAAGAATACATTTAGCCACCGGTGACATATCCAACAGGTTACGATATTCCTTTTCGCTCTCCAGCAAAGCCGATTCAACTTCTTTTCGTTCGGTAATGTCTGTAATTTCGGTAATAAAAAAAAGCGGATTTCCTGTTTTATCACGTTGCAGAGTAGTCGTAATATCTACCCACACAATGCTTCCATTCTTATGGATATATCTTTTTTCCCATTGGGACGACACCCTATCACCCCTCAATATTGATTTAACAGTTTTTTCGTTGTATTCAATATCGTCTTTGTAAGTGATTTCTTTCCAATTCTTAAGGTATAATTCCTCTTCGCTATAACCCAGAATCTTACGAAAAGCATAGTTTACTTTTAATTTGCCATCAATGGTAGTTAATGATTTACCAACAGCTGAATGTTCAAAAATATTTTTGAATTTTTCTTCGCTTTCAATCAAGGCACTTTCAGCCTTTTTTCGTTCGGTAATATCCTGAACGGTGGTTCTGATTCCGGTAATGTGACCATCTATATCCTTAAATATCTTATCTTTAAGAAGAACCGACAAGGTAGTTCCATCCTTTTTTCTAAATTCCCTTTCGAAAAAATTGTGTGGAATATACTCTCCCGAAAGTTTTGCTTCTATAGCTTTGCGTGATACATTTTCTTCGGTTATAGTAGACCAGAAATGCTTTCCAACTAACTCGCCGAAGATGTATCCCAGCATATTCAACTCCGTCTGATTCATTCTGACAATACGCCCCCCGGCATCAATTTCGTGGTAACCAATCGGAGCATTATCAAATAAATCCATAAAATCCTCACGACTTTTTATTAACACTTCGTTTGCCCGTTTACTCTCGGTAATATCCTGTAAAATGCAATGTGTTTGTTTGAAGTTTCCTTTCAAATCTTTTCCTATTCTACCTTCGAAAGCAATAAATAAGATGGAACCATTTTTATGCAACATTTCAAATTCGCTGTGAATATGTCCTTGTGCTTTGAAAATTGGGAAACGCTGGCGAAAACCATCCTGATACATTGGCGTAAGAAAATCACCAAACCATTTTCCTATAACTTCCTCACGCTTGTAGCCCAGTGTTTCTAACCATTGATTATTTACTTCAAGAAAATGTCCATTTATATCGAGTGATTGGTAACCAAGTGGTGCCTGATTGAATAACATTTGGAATCTTTCGTCACTTTCTTTTAATGCCAGTTCAGTCTGCTTGTTTTCGCTTATATCATAGAGGATACCAGTCCAAAGAATTTCACCGTTTTCAACCTGACGAGGTATGGATTCCAAATGGACCCAACAAATTTTATCCTGAATCAGCATACGTCCTTCCCAACGAAAAGGAATAAGTTTCGCATTCGCTTCTTCGTTCCTGAGTTTAAAGTCGGATTTATCTTGCGGATAAACCAAATCGTCAATTATAAATGGATTTACCTCAAAATCATGTCGTGTTATTCCCAGTATCTCACAAAAACGGTCACTTGCCAACTCCATGATATAAGGAGATTTTTTGGAATTTGTCCAGGCGTCCTTTTCCCATTTATTCATTGGCAGGACCCTGATCCGGTAGATACCTGCAGGTTGGTTGTTAACTAAATCAAAGTACAATTCACGTTCCTGTTGCAGTGATTTATTGACCTTCCTGCGTTCGGAGATATTCTGAAAAGCGCCCTGAATTTTTATTATATTCCCGGCATCATCCTTTACGGCTTCTGCAATGGTTTCTATCCAGACTCTTTTGCCACTCGCGGTAATAATCTCCATTTCCACATCGTAAGGTATTCCGTTGCGGGCGCAATCGTTAAAGATTTTGGTCATTTTTTCGCGCCATTCGGGTGCATAAAAATTAATTCCATCTTCCACCGATGGCGAATATCCTACCGGCATTTCATGTAAAACGGCCACTTCGTCCGACCAATACACTTTGTTATTCGAAAGGTCGGCACTCCAACCGCCCAATTGTGCTTTTTCGCCTGCTATGCGTAATACAGTATAACTTTCTTTGATTTTTTCTTCCGCCTTTTTGATGCGGGTAATATCCATTCCAATGCCGGTGAAGTATTGCGAATCATTCATTTTTAAGGCCGAGAAAGTAAAATATACCGGAATCCTGGAGCCGTTTTTTTTCTGCAATTTCGCTTCTGCTTCTCCATATCCTTTCAGGGCCATTGTATTAAGTGCTGAATCGATATTATTCTGGCTTTCATAATCATCTTTAAACCAATCCATCATGTTCCGTTGCAAGAGCTCCTTTGATGAATATCCGGTCATATACTCATGCCGGCTATTCCATTTTACAAGTTTTCCATTTTCGTCGTACAAATAAATTAATCCCGGAACACTATTGAAGATTGACTCAATAATACTGGAGTTTTTCTTGTTCTCAGTCATTGACTCCTTTAGCGTAACATTCATTTCTTCTAGCTCATGGGTCCGTAACTTTAGTTTTTCTTCCAATTCGCTGTTAGCTTCTTGTAACCGAACCAGTAAATCTAAAGCTTTATCATTTTCACCCTCTTTGATCAAGTTGACAATAAGGTCTTGCATTTCAGTTGCATCCATTGTAAGAAGTGATTAGTGATTTTTCATTTTTGATCTCCCAATTTCTTTGATATCACATTACCGACTTTGAATTCAGTAACGATTTAAAATGACAAAATAAAATATCAATATTCACAATTCTGATTGATAAATTATTTATCTTTTTAAACACAGCTTTTACATTTCTATGACAAATATAGTTATAATTAAACCGAAATATAAGGCAATAAGTCACTTATTTAGATAAAAGTTTTATTAAACTTCCTTTTCGGTTTTATTTGTAGTATAAATTTTATTTTATTGAGGCATAAACTATTACATATTCATTATTCATGTAACAATTCCATGAAATAATTACATGCATAATATCAGGGTCTTTTTATTTCTTTGTTTTGCCAATACTTACCAAATGATTTTTTGTAATAATTCCTTTCTCTGTTTTATTCCAAAGGTAAATAAGCTTGAAATGCAAAGAGGGAATCTCCAAAAATGGAGATTCCCTCTTGAAAGAAAAAGAAAATTATATTTGTACGGAAAATTAATTATTTAAAATCGTCCCAGTTTGTTCCCAACATAGAACCTGTTTTCATAAACTGAGTATGCATCCCGAAACAGGCATGTAAATTTGTTGGTGTGTGACAAGGACCCGACAAGGCTAAATAATCGGTAAGTATTTGTTTGTATTCAGGTGCTACACAATTTTCGATAATCTCTTCGGCACGTTGTAAAGGTGATTTTCCACGTAAATCGGCTACACCATATTCGGTAATAAGGATGTTGACCGAATGTTCGTTTTGATCAACATGTGTAACCATTGGAACGATGGCACTAATAGCTCCTTTTTTGGCAGTGGATGGTGTTGTAAATATCGAGATATAGGCACTACGGGTAAAATCAGCGGAACCACCAATTCCGTTCATCATTTTCGATCCCATAACATGTGTACTGTTAATATTCCCAAATATATCGGCTTCCAAAGCTGTATTTATGGTTATTAAACCTAAACGTCGGGCAAGTTCAGGACTATTCGACATTTCCTGCGGACGAAGAACAATTTTGTCACGGAAAAATTCCAGATCTTCATAAAGTTCTTTCAAAACGGGAGTTGTAATCGTTAGTGAACAACCACTTGCAAATTTAATTTTTCCGTTTCGCAACAAATCAATGACCGAATCCTGAATTACTTCGGTATACATTTCAAAGGTAGGTATATCCGGATTTGTACCCAATGAAGCCATTACCGCGTTCGCAATATTTCCTACACCCGACTGAATCGGCAGGAATTCTTTCGGAATACGGCCTTCTTTAATCTCGTTCGCCAGAAAATTAGCCACATTGTTCCCGATTTTATCGGTAACATCATCGGTTGGTGTAAAGCCACCCACTTCATCATCGCGGTATGTTTCAACTACACAAAGAATTTTCTCGGGGTCAACCTTAATCGCCGGTGTACCCATCCTGTCGGATGGCTTCAGCAAAGTCATTGGCAAACGATGTGGAGGATCCAGTGGTTCAAAAATATCGTGGAAACCACGTAATTCTTTCGGATGTTTATGATTCCATTCCACAATAATAAAATCGGCCAAATGAGCAAGAGTTGGAGAAATCCCTACTCCGGTAGTCAAAATCAATTCACCATCCACTGTTATATCACAAACTTCGATAATGGCAAATTTTGGTTTTGGCATAAATCCGAAACGTAAATGGGGAGCAATGGATGATAGGTGCATATCGAAATAAGGTGCACGTTCGCAGTTCAATGCAGCACGCAAATCTTTATTGGATTGATAAGGAGTGCGGAATAAAATGGCATTGGCACGCGCCAAAGCACCATCCAATGAATCACCAGTGGAAGCACCCGTGTACATTCCTATTTTAAATTCCTTTCCTTCTGCATGAAATGCTTCTGCCCTTTTGGCAATTGCAGTTGGTACTTCTTTTGGACAACCGGCAGGTGTGAACCCGCTGAATCCAATAATGTCGCCATTGTTTACATAGCTTGCTGCCTCATCGGCAGTTACAAATTTATACGTTTGTTGCATAACTTTTAATTTTCAATTGAGCAGTTTTTTTACCAATTGATTGTATTTGAATTTATTTATAGATTCTTTAAATATAAGACTGTATATCTATTTTTCAATTTGAGCGCAAAATTACCATTTTTATTTCATTAAACCTTGAAATTTCAAGCCTAATTACAGAAATATTTCATTAATCATAATTGCTCATATGTTAAAGAGAATACGGCTAATAAATATACATAAATGGTCCTGATTGAACAAGTCAAATGAATAATAATACCCCTCCGCCACCACCACAAATATTTCCGTTATAGCTGATATCAGTTCAGATTGACTACTTTCCAAATTATTTCGGATTTGCAATTTCGAAAAAGTCAGTGCGTATTGTTCTTAAATATGAATATTACAAAAAAACACACGCAGAAAACTGTTAATCTCAAAATAATTGTGCATATTTGCACATCATACCAGCTGAATAAATATACAACAAATGGATAAAAAAAGTTGTAGGTTTTTTATGCAAACGAATTTATATCAGGGCAGAAAAAATAAACCAAGCAGAATTAGCAGCATTAAAAATGACAATAAACAATTAATTAATAGAATATGAATTCAAACGACATTCGCCAACTGGAGCCCAAAGCACTTTGGCAAAATTTTTACTCTCTCACACAAGTTCCTCGGCCTTCACACAAAAAAGAAGAAATTGGTGCATTTCTCGAAAATTTTGGTAAATCGCTCGGTTTAGAAACTCTTCGCGATGAAATAGGAAATGTACTTATTCGTAAACCGGCTACTCCGGGGATGGAAAATCGCAAAGTAGTTGTATTACAGGCTCACATGGATATGGTTCCGCAAAAAAACAGCAATGTAACTCATGATTTCCACAAGGATCCCATTGATGCCTATATCGATGGCGAATGGGTAACTGCCCGCGACACCACGCTGGGAGCAGACAATGGTATCGGATTGTCTGCCGCCATGGCTGTTCTTCAATCGAAAGGGATTCCACATCCTGCTATTGAAATGTTTGTTACTGTTGATGAAGAAACCGGCATGTTTGGCGCATTCGGTTTACAGCCCAACTTTCTGAAAGGGGATATTCTTATCAATATGGACTCCGAAGATGAAGGTGAACTTTATGTAGGTTGTGCCGGTGGAATTGATGGCGATATTACTTTTTTCTACAAAGAAGTTGAAGTTCCCGAAGGAGATGTAGCTTTAAAAATTTCCTTAACCGGTCTTAAAGGCGGTCATTCAGGAGTTGATATTCATTTACAACGGGGCAATGCCAACAAATTAATGTTCCGTTTCTTGAAAGACGCGGTGGCAGAATACGAAGCCCGCTTAGCCAGCATTGACGGTGGCAGTTTGCGTAACGCTATTCCGCGCGAAGCCTTTGCGGTTGTAACTGTTCCTGCTGAAGGAGTAGATGATTTAGTCGGTTTTGTAAAGGAATGTGAGGAACTCTTTATCGAAGAATTTAAAGGAGTTGAAGAAAAAATTTCTTTTACCGTCGAACAGGTTGAATTGCCATCCGGACTTATTCCCGAAGAAGTGCAAGACGATTTGATCAACGGTGTAACAGCTTGTCCAAACGGTGTTATGCGCTTTATCCCCGAATTACCAACCGTGGTTGAGACTTCGAATAATCTGGCAATTATCAAATCCGATGGTAAAACCATTATCCTCCGTTCACTTATGCGCAGTTCGGTTGAATCGCGCAAAGAAGAACTGGCTTCGATGGTAGAAAGTGTATTTCTATTGGCCGGAGCCAAGGTGGAATTAGTAGGCGGTTATCCCGGTTGGAAACCTAATCTTGATTCTCCGATTTTGAAACTTATGACCACGGTGTACGAAAACAAATATGGTAAAACGCCTAAAGTAATGATTATCCATGCCGGATTGGAATGTGGAATTCTCGGAACTCATTATCCAAAAATGGATATGATTTCGTTTGGCCCAACCATTCGTTATCCACACTCACCGGACGAAAAAGTAAATATTGCTACCGTGGTTAAATTCTGGGATTACTTACTTGCAACGCTGGAAAATATCCCGTTTAAATAAAAAGAACACCTAACCTCTAAAGGGGAATTCGTTCCTCGGAGGTAGGGTATCTATCAATTATTATTTATGAGAAAACTAATATTTTTTATTTCGCTTCTGCTATTGTCAGGAGTTACCTTCGCACAAAAAGATACAACAGCGGTTGATTCCTTTAAATTTACTACTGTCAAAGATAACAGGATTACACCCATAAAAAATCAGGCCAGTTCCGGTACCTGTTGGAGTTTTTCAAGTTTAGGATTTTTTGAATCCGAGCTTTTGCGCATGGGAAAACCGGCCGTGAATTTATCGGAAATGTTTGTTGTGCATCACTCCTATTCAGATAAGGCTGATAAGTATGTCCGGATGCACGGAACCAATAATTTTGGGGGAGGCGGTTCATTCTATGATGTTCTTTATGTTCTGAAGAACTACGGAATTGTTCCCGATTCACTTATGACCGGATTAAATTACGGGGAAAAGAAACACAACCATGGTGAACTCGATGCCCTCACAGAAGCATATGTCAAAGTAATTGTTACAAATCCAAATAAAAAACTTTCGACAGCCTGGAAAACCGGATTCGACGGGATACTGGATGCTTACCTGGGAAAATGTCCGGAGGAATTTACGGTGAATGGAAAAAAATACACCCCGCTTACCTACGAACAATCGCTTGGGTTAAATTTGGATGACTACGTATCATTGACATCGTTCACACATCATCCGTTCTACACTCAGTTTGCTATTGAGATTCCTGATAACTGGCGTTGGGCAGAATCTTACAATTTGCCACTGGATGAATTTGCACGAGTTTTCGATTATGCCGTTGACAATGGCTATACCATTGCCTGGGGAACGGATGAAAGTGAAAAAGGTTTTACACGAAATGGTATTGCCGTCAATCCCGAAACGAAAGTAGAAAATATGCCGGCTTCCTGTCAGGCAAAATGGTTGGGCGTTTCGGACAAAGACAGAGACGCAAAAATTTTCAAACTTTCAAAACCGCAACCGGAAGTAAAAGTAACACAGGAAATTCGTCAGGCTTCATTTGATAATTACCAGACAACTGATGATCATGGTATGATTATTTTTGGCAAGGCAAACGATCAAAACGGGACAAAATATTATATGGTAAAAAATTCCTGGGGAACGAATTCCAAGTACAAAGGAATCTGGTATGCCAGCGAGTCATTTGTATTGAACAAAACAATCAATATATTAGTAAATAAAAATGCTATTCCGAAAGATATCCGGAAAAAATTAGGATTGGATTAAATTCATTACTGAGTAAATTTAAAAAGGTGTTCCCTGTCGGAATACCTTTTTTTTATTTCTAATCAAAGCTAAGCTGGTGAGGATAAAAATGATTGACTTTTTTAGATTCCATAAATATTTGCTATGTTTGTTCAGATTTTCATTAGATAAAAAATCATTCAACTAAATTTTCAGCTCTTTTGTCGGGGAAAAACGGGTCTTTCATCGATTTTAGCTTGTTTTGTGCTATCGATTGCCTGTATCTTTGCCGAATAATTTTTAAAAAATAATTTTATGGAAAATGAAGAAAAAAACCCGTTACGTACGGGTTATAGTAAAGGGCTCGGATTTGGACTAATCCTTATGCTGATAGGTGTTGTATTTCTGGGATTTAATTTTGGGTTTATTCCCACAACATTACGAAGTGTTATAATTTCCTGGCCTATGCTTCTCATCGTTATTGGGATGGCACAATATTTTAAAAGACACATTTTTTCGGCAACAATTCTGGTATTAATTGGAAGTTTCTTCCTGATTCCACGATTTATTGAGGCATACCCGACTTATTTTCCGGGAATAAATGGTGATTTCACACATGTTTATTGGCCTCTATTACTTATTGCAGCCGGTATTCTGGTTATTGCCGGTCGTATTTTCGGACCTAAATGGGGTTTTGAAGAATGGAATCAAAATTATCATCACCATCAACATCGTCGCAATTATCGTCATAACGATTATTCGAAATGGAGTTCTACCGGTGAAGGTTTTTCAAAAAACAGTGTCTTTGGAAGTGGCGATCATATTGTGCTCGATCCTGAATTTAAGGGAGGTGAATTAAATGCTGTCTTTGGCGGAATAACCCTTGATTTGCGGAGAACCAATCTACCTGAAGGTGATACCCGGTTGGATGTGAATGCTGTTTTTGGTGGAATAACCATTTTTGTTCCCAGCGATTGGTATATAGAAACTCATCTGGATGCGGTATTTGGCGGTTTTCAGGATAATCGCATGCCAAAAGATCCAATCGATAAAACACGAAAACTGGTTATTACCGGATCCTGTGTATTTGGAGGTGGAGAATTAAGAAACTAACATACAGAAGTAAGGAGTAAGATGCAAGGAGTAAGAGCTAAGTAATTTGCTCACTTCTTTTTCACTACTCATAAAAACTCAATCCCAATTAAACTGAAAACTATTAACTGAAAACAGTCCACTGAAATGATTCATCCATTTTTTGAAAACCAGAAACAGCTTGTCCAATATATTCTTATTTGGATTCTTTATGCTGTACTTCAGGCACTGGTACTGGGTTGGTTAGTTCAACTTCCATTTTGGATGTTACTGTTGGATGGATTGTTACACGCTGCAATTTTTGGAGTTTTATGCATTTTAATTTTGAACGTGATAAAATACGGCAATTTTGCAGCTTTACAGCTTTACCAGCGGATTGTCAATCATATTGCGTTAGTAATACTAAGCTTAAGTGTTTGGCTTGGTGCCGGTTTTGGTTTGATTTATATTTTCTTTGGTTTAGAATCTGCGGTTCTGTTTATTCCTGTAATGCCAATTCGGGGTTTCATCGGTTTGCTGATTTATTTTATCATTGTTCAACGATTTCGATCCACACTTTCAAAGAACGAAACAACAACAACCGCTATTCCTGAAACTTTAGCAATTTCAGAAGACACAAAGCCAAAAGAATCAGATCAAAAAGAAAAAATTGAACGAATTGCAGTAAAATCGGGGACGAAAATTCATGTGATTCTGGTTTCCGAAATATTATTTCTGCAATCCGATGGTGATTATGTTCAGATAGTTACGCTTCAGGGGAAATATCTGAAAGAACAAACCATGAAGTTCTTCGAAGAACATTTACCCGAAAACAGATTTGTGCGGGTGCACAGGTCTTACATAGTCAACGTGGAAATGATTTCGCGCATAGAACTTTATGAAAAACAAAACCAACTGCTAATATTGAAAAATGGCCAACAGATTAAAACCAGTCCATCAGGTTATAACTCGTTGAGGCTGGCTCTTAACCTGTGAACAGAAAGCAAATAAATATTGTTTTGATTAAGATTTGAATTAAAACAACACTCTGAATAAGATACTGATACCGGTCTCCTTCGTACTTTCTCTGTTAAGCTCATGTTCTGTTATTAGTGAACTTACTAAATTTGACTTGCCGCTTGAGCATTCGGTCAACATTCCGAAAGCAATTGTTATTCCCGGCATTCCGGTTGATATTTACAGTACCGAAATTGAAACGAATTCAGACGATTTCCTGAAGCAAAACAATATTAATGCCGATCTGATTGATAAAATTACGTTGCGGAAAATGGAACTCATTGTTTCAACTCCCTCTGACGGAAATTTCAATTTTTCAGACTCAATTGATATTTCAATTTTAACCGATAGCTTGCCTGAAATCAGAGTTGCATCAATAAATAAAATCCCCGCTAATACAATTGAAACTCTAAAATTAATCGTTGATCCAATTGATGTAAAACAGTATATTCTGAAAAAGAAAATCAAATTGAAAATTAAAATATCAGTGAATGAAGGAATTCCAACTGATTACATCGTAGATTTAAAACCAACCTTTTTGATTGATCTGAAAGTAATAGGTTTATAAACAAAAAAAACAACCATTAAATAAATTGTCCGGTTTAAGATTATTTCATTCTATATCCTGTCCCAAAAACCGTAGTAAGCCATAACCCAAAAAAACGATCGTAAACCTGATACACATTCTCCCCTGAAGTAATAATTTCTTTATCTAATAGTTGTTTGGTAGCTGTTTGAACAGAACTAGATGATAACAATCCGTGCTTTTTTATAAATGAAGCCGAAGTAATTGCAGTTGCTTTTCCATCTTTGGCAACAGCGTACAGCATTTCCTTTTGCCTTTCGGACAAAAGCGATAATGTACTGTAAAAAAGTGGTTCGTAGGAAGCAATCCTATTCTCAATTGCTTCCTGAGCTAATTCAAAAGTACAGGTCTCTCCATTATCAGTTATAGCATATAATTCATTAAATACATTCTGAATATACCATGTGTGACCCTCGAAAAGGTTATAAACAGCACTAACTAATTTATCTGAAATAACTTTATTTTCCTGAATAAAATGCTTTTTGACAAATTCAATATATACTTGTTCATCGATTTCCTTTAACTGCAACAGGCTAACGCTTTGGTAAAAAGGTCTTGATGAACTAAAAAATATGTTTTGCATTAAATGTCGCTGGCTACCAGCAAATATAAACGAAGTATTATTACAATGCTGAATATGAGTTCGTAGAACCGCTTCAATATTGTTTTCGGAATAATTTGCAATTTGTTGAAATTCGTCAATAGCCACTAGACAGGGTTTATCGGCAGACTCAAGGTATTTGAATATTTGTTCCAAACTGATTGCAGCTTCAGCAATTTCTCCAATGCCGATATCGAAAGTTGGAAGCCCCGTTAAAGTATCGAGTTTAAAGGCAGGACGAAGTGAACTTATGATGGAGAAGAAACTGTCAACAAACTTTTTACCATTCGGCTTTAGCGTCTCAAAAATTTCTTTCCCAAGTTTAAAAACAAATTCTTTCAGGTTATTTGTGGCGTAAATATCTATAAAAAAACAATAATAATATTGACTAATTTCGGATTGATGAAAACAGTGTTGAATTAATCCTGTTTTTCCTATTCTTCGTGGCGAAATAATAGCCAGATTATTGCCATTTTTAATGGTTTTGATTAATTCTTTTGACTCATTCTCTCTGTCACAAAAATAATCATCCGACACATAACCACTTGTAATAAACGGATTTAATATCTTTCTCATAATAATAATTTTTATGCAAAAGTAATTATTATATTTCAATTATTGAAATATAATAATTACTTTTCAATTATTTTTATCTTAAAGATCAGCCTTAGCTATTAAATAGCCTTCTTATACCATTTTTTCTTTCAAAAACCGACCCGTATAAGAATCTTTGCAACTTATAATTTTCTCGGGCGTCCCTTCAAACACAAGATTTCCACCTCCATCACCTCCTTCGGGGCCAATATCAATAATATGATCGGCACATTTAATGACTTCCAGATTATGCTCGATAATGATGACAGTATGACCTTTCGCCAGGAGTGCATCAAAAGCTTTCATTAAGGTTTTGATATCATGAAAATGTAAACCGGTTGTCGGCTCGTCGAAAACAAAAATAGTCGGTTCCGGTTTTTCATTGGCTAAAAACGATGCTAATTTAACCCGCTGGCTTTCACCGCCCGAAAGTGTGCTGGAAGATTGTCCCAGTTTTACATAACCCACACCGACATCCTGCAGAGGTTTCATCCGTTTCACAATTTTCTTTTCGGTATGTCCCGTGTGCTCTGTAAAGAAATCAATCGCCTGGTTTACCGTCATTTCCAGTACATCGAATATATTGACACCTTTATAAGTCACATCCAACACATCTTGCTTAAACCGTTTTCCGTGGCAATGTTCGCATTCCAATACCAGATCGGCCATAAACTGCATTTCAACGGTTACCGTTCCTTCGCCCTGACACTCTTCGCAACGTCCACCTTGTGTATTGAATGAAAAATGAGAAGCAGAGTAATTCATTTGTTTTGAAAGTTGCTGTTCACTGAAAAGTTTCCGTATCTCATCGTAAGCTTTTATATAAGTTACCGGATTTGATCGCGAAGAACGTCCAATCGGATTTTGATCAACAAATTCGATGTCTTTTGCCAACAACATGCTTCCTTTCAATGTACCAAATTGTCCTGTCCGGTCTGCAACACCGCCATAATGTTTTTTTAAGGCAGCGTAGAATACATTACGAACCAGCGACGATTTTCCCGAACCGCTGACACCGGTTACCACTGACATCACATTTAAAGGAAATTTCACATCGATACCTTTCAGATTATTTTCGCGTGCACCAATTACTTCAATATAATTATTCCATTTCCGACGTTGAAGCGGAACCGGAATTCTTTCCAATCCTAATAAATACTTTAAGGTGTATGAATTTTCTATTTCCGAAGCAACCGATGCACTTTCGCCCAGCTTTTTCGGATTTCCCTGATAAACAACTTTTCCACCCAAACGACCCGCATTCGGACCAATATCTATAATGTAATCGGCCGCTCTCATAATTTCTTCATCGTGTTCAACAACAACTACTGTATTCCCCAAATCCCTGAGTTGCTTCAACACTTTTATCAGTAAATGTGTATCACGGGCATGTAAACCGATGCTCGGTTCATCTAAAATATAAAGAGAGCCTACCAGACTACTCCCAAGAGAAGTTGCCAGATTAATTCGCTGGCTTTCGCCACCTGATAAGGAATTTGAAAGACGATTCAAGGTCAGGTAGCCTAAACCGACATCGAGTAAAAATGAAATTCTGTTTTCAATTTCAACAAGTAAACGTTTGGCTATCGAAGCATCTTGTTCGTCTAATTGTAGTGTATCAAAAAATACTTTCAATTTAGTAACAGGCATTAGTACCAATTGAGAAATAGCCTTATCAGCAATACGAATATAGGATGCTTCCTTTTTCAATCTACTCCCGTTGCATTCCGGACAGATGGTTTTTCCCCGGTACCGCGCCAACATGACCCGGTATTGAATTTTATATTGATTGGCTTCCAAATGTTTGAAAAAAGCATTCAATCCGTCGAAATAGCGATTGCCGGTCCAGATTAATTGCCGTTGCTCATCCGTGTATTCATAATAAGGTTTATGAATTGGAAAATTAAATTTGGAAGCAGATTGAATCAGTTTGTTTTTCCATTCGCTCATCACTTCACCTTTCCAGCATGCAATGGCATCTTCGAAGATGGAAAGCGTTTTATTGGGGACCACCAGATCTTCATCAATACCAATAACGCGACCAAAACCTTCACATTTAGGACAGGCACCAATGGGACTATTAAAACTAAAAGTATGAACCGTCGGGATTTCAAATTCTATCCCGTCAGCTTCAAACTTCTTTGAAAAATAAAGCAATCTGGATTCTTCGTCTGTAAAAACCCTCAATACACAAGCTCCGTTTCCTTCGAAAAAAGCGGTTTCAACAGAGTCGGTTAACCGGCTAATGGCTGTTTGAGTATGTTCCACTACCAAACGGTCGATGAGTAAATAAACTTCTGAGTCCTTTTTAATTTTAAACGGATTTTCAAGAAACTCCTGAATTTGAAATGTTTCATTGTCTATCTCCATTCGGCTGAAGCCCTGCATTAATAAGCTTTGAAGTTGTTCATCAAGCGTTTTTTCACTCGTTGGAATTACAGGTGCTAAAATCATCAACCGGGTGTTATCATCAAAACCCATAACCGCCTCTACGACATCATCCGCTTCGTGTTTTTTTACGATCTCACCCGAAACAGGTGAATAGGTTTTACCAATACGGGCATAAAGCAGTTTTATGTATTCGTAAATTTCGGTTGAGGTGCCAACGGTTGAACGTGGATTACGGGTATTGACCCGTTGTTCAATGGCAATAGCAGGTGGAATTCCCTTTATATAATCTACTTCGGGTTTGCTCATTCGACCTAAAAACTGACGGGCATACGATGACAGACTTTCTACGTAACGTCGTTGCCCTTCGGCATAAAGCGTATCAAATGCCAGAGAAGACTTTCCTGAACCGGAAAGCCCTGTAATTACAACTAACTGATTACGGGGTATTTCAACATCTATATTTTTAAGATTATGAACACGGGCACCTTTTATTATTATATTTCCTTGTTTAGACATATTTTCAATCAACTCACAATTAATAATATACAGCTTCAATTGTTGGTTTCATTTAAATATAAGTTGTTTTGTATATTTAAACTACAATTAAAAAAACTGTCATTTTTATGACTTGCAAAGATACGACTTAAGAAATGATTTTTTATTATTGAGTTATTAATAATTACTTCTCAGTTGTTCTGTGGAAATTTACAAGTCAAGAAAAGCATTAATTTATGCATTAAACATACGCTAATTATTCAATTAAACGTATAAATATCGATGAATTCCTACAAATAAATTGAAATACGGAATAAATATCAAATAAATCTCATAAAACGCATTGTGATATACATATTTTGTTGTACTTTTGCCCGAAATCTAAATAATTATACATTTATGAAAAATAAGCGAAATCGGTTGCAGGTTATCACTGAAATTCTGAGGTCGAATGTAGTAAGTAGTCAGGATGAATTACTCAAAATGTTGAGTGAAAAACAATGTTTAATAACACAGGCTACTTTGTCGCGTGATTTAAAATTATTGAAGGTTGCAAAAACCCCCTTGTCGAATGGTGCTTATAAGTACATTCTGCCATCTTACAACAAGCCTATTTTAAGTGAGGGAACTTTCAACCCTATGGTTGCGCATGGTGCAATTTTAAGTTTAGAATTTTCAGGTCAGTTGGCAGTAGTAAAGACCAAACCCGGATATGCAAGCGCAATTGCCTGGGACATTGATAACAAAGCAAACCAACAGGTACTCGGAACTATTGCAGGAGACGATACAATATTAGTAATACCGCGTGAAGGAGTCAGACGTGAAGATATTTTGGAAATGATGAATATTACTTTTTCGGAAAAGGAATAAAGACAATTTCGAAAAAAACAATTGCGTCGTTTTTTAAAGATTTTTATTGATAAGAAATAAATTATCAATAGATTAGTGTAAAGATAAAGGGGATTTAAAAGTGACTGTGGAATACTTTATGAGGTTATGGCTTTTATAAAGTGATATTGAACTCATTCAAAATGAATATGGATACAGAAATTGCCGTTGATAAAATTACGGTACAAATTGCTAATGAGCAATTTTTAGAATATGTGGATACGATTTTAACAACTATATCTGATGCTGCTAAAGTGCGTGGTACAGGAATTGCCAGACGATCACCCGAATATATTGAACAGAAAATCAAAGAAGGAAAGGCTATTATCGCATTAGCCGGAAAAGAATTTGCAGGGTTTTGCTACATCGAAACATGGGGCGATAAAAAGTTTGTGGCCAATTCCGGATTAATCGTTGTTGACAAGTACAGAGGGCACGGACTTGCAAAAAGAATCAAACGAAAAGCATTTGAGCTTTCGCGGCAACGCTATCCCGAGGCAAAGATTTTTGGATTGACAACAGGCCTGGCAGTTATGAAGATCAATTCCGAATTGGGTTACAAACCTGTAACCTTTTCGGAACTAACTACTGATGAGGCATTCTGGAAAGGATGCCAGAGCTGTGTAAATTACGACATTTTACAACGTACAAACCGGAAACACTGCTTATGTACGGGTATGTTGTATGATCCTTCAAAGGAGAAAAAAGACAAGGTTGATTAAAAATTAGTTGATTTGGTATTTAAGGGAAGTAATTTTGCAAACCTGCATACCATATATTTTAGACAAATGGACATGAAAGAAAAAGTTGTTTTAGCATTTAGCGGAGGATTAGACACTTCATTTTGCGCTATTTATTTAGCACAGGACAAAGGGTATGAAGTTCATACTGCTGTTGCAAATACTGGTGGATTTAGTGATGAGGAATTAAAAATTATTGAAGATAAAGCATTCCGTCTTGGAGCAGTTAGTCACGTGGCACTTGATGTTACACAAGAATATTACGAGAAAAGTATCAAATACATGGTTTTCGGAAATGTGCTGCGTAATGGAACTTATCCGATTTCTGTCAGTTCGGAACGCATTTTCCAGGCCATTGCCATTATTAATTATGCCAAGGAAATCGGGGCGGATTATGTGGCACATGGCAGTACCGGAGCCGGAAACGATCAGGTACGCTTCGACCTGACTTTTGATGTATTAGCACCCGAGATTAAAATTCTTACTCCGACACGCGATATGGTTTTGACCCGTGAATATGAAATCAATTATTTGAAAGATCACGGCTTCAAAGCTGATTTCACAAAAATGGAGTACTCCATTAACAAAGGATTGTGGGGAACCAGTATCGGTGGAAAGGAAACGTTGAAATCTGAGAAAACATTACCGGAGGAAGCCTATCCAAGTCAGGTTGAGAAACAAGGTGAAGAAACCGTAACCATTCAATTTGAAAATGGTGAAATTTGCGCTGTTAATGGTCAGAAAAACGACAACAAAGTTCTTTTGATTAATCAATTGGAAGAAATTGCAAATAAATACGGTATTGGACGCGACATGCATATCGGTGATACGATTATTGGCATAAAAGGGCGTGTCGGGTTTGAAGCTGCCGCTCCACTCTTAATCATCAATGCACATAAAATGCTTGAAAAACATACGCTTACCAAATGGCAACAATATTGGAAAGACCAATTGGGTAACTGGTATGGTATGTTCCTGCACGAAGCACAGTATCTTGAACCGGTGATGCGTGATATTGAACAATTTCTTCAGAGTTCACAACAAAATGTTACCGGGACAGTGATTATCAATCTTCGTCCATATAGTTATACGCTGGTAGGAGTTGAAAGTACTTTTGATCTGATGAAAACGGATTTTGGAGAATACGGAGAAGTAAACCGTGCCTGGAGTGCAGAAGATGTGAAAGGATTCACTAAAATTCTGGGTAACCAAATGAAAATTTATTACAACGTTCAAAAAAGAAACGAGAAATAAAGAAGAAGAATAAATCCCCTGGTTAAGCCTCTGCAAAAATAAGCAGAGGCTTTTTCATGTAATTGATATTCAAACTGTTTTGATAATTAGAATAAAAATCGTACTTTTGTATTCTGAAAAAAATAATATATAAATTAGATTTACTTTATGATGAATGCTCAAGACATCAAAAACGGAACGTGTATCCGTATGGATGGGAAGTTGTATTTTGTAGTAGAATTTCTTCATGTAAAGCCCGGAAAAGGCAATACATTTATGCGTACCACACTTAAAGATGTAGTTGACGGTCGCGTTATTGAACGCCGATTTAATATTGGTGAAAAACTGGAAGATGTGCGTGTTGAACGTCGCCCCTATCAGTTTGTTTATAAAGAAGCCGATGATTTCATTTTCATGAATCAGGAAACATACGACCAACACCCCATCAGTAAAACCCTAATAAACGGGGTTGATTTTTTGCTTGAAGGAATGATCGTTGAAGTAGTTTCAGATGCATCTTCTGACACCGTACTTTATGCCGATATGCCCGTTAAAGTACAAATGAAAGTAACTTATACCGAACCGGGTATGAAAGGAGATACGGCCACCAATACTCTCAAGCCCGCTACTGTTGAGTCAGGAGCTAGTATACGTGTTCCTCTTTTTATCACCGAAGGCGAAACTATCGAAATCGATACACGCGATGGATCTTATCTTGGTCGCACAAAATCATAATTCGATAAATATTTATTTCTAAATATATCCGGCAAACAAATCTGTTTGTCGGATTTTTTTATAAATTTGCATTCCAATTAAGCAGTTAAAGGTCTATGAAAAAGAGAATAAAGAGTTTTGGTTTCGCCGGACGCGGAATCTATTCCGTTATTAAATCGGAATTCAATATGAAAATTCATATAACAATTGGAATTCTGGTATTTATCTGCGGTTTTATATTTGACATTAGTCTCACGGAGTGGCTGTTGTGTTTGCTATGCTTTGGATTGGTACTGGGTGCTGAAATGATCAATACAGCCATTGAAAATGTAGTGGATCTCGTATCACCCGACCAACATCCTTTAGCCGGCAAGGCAAAAGATGCAGCCGCCGGGGCAGTACTTATTTGTGCCATCATATCGGCTGTTATTGGATTATTGATTTTTGTTCCAAAAGGCTGGAATCTTTTGATGACAGTTCTGTAAAGTAAAATAATTTCCTTTAGGGCATTTCCGATTATGAAAAAGTTCAATCCTTTTGAAGACTTTTTTAATCTAATGTATCCAGATTTGTGCATTGTATGCGGTGAAAATCTGCTTAAAAACGAGCATCATTTATGTCTCTCCTGTTTGCATGGGATTCCAAAAACCAATTACCATCTCCTTGCCGATAATCCGATCGAGAAACGTTTCTGGGGAAAAGTTCCCTTTTATCGTTGCACTGCATTTTTCTTTTTCCAGAAGGGTTCTCCGTTTCAAAAATTGTTACACTGTTTAAAATACAAAGGAAATAAAGAAATCGGTCAGATGCTGGGGAAATATGCAGCTGTCGATTTACTGGATTCTCCTGATTTTGCATCAGTCGATGTGATTATACCGGTTCCGCTTCATCCTAAAAAATACCAAAAACGGGGTTACAATCAAAGTGAATGGATATGTAAAGGTTTATCCGAACTACTTGAAAAACCGGTTGACACGACGACTCTAATCCGTGTTCGGGAAAATACCACACAAACCAAAAAAACCGTTTTTGAAAGATATTCCAACACCGAAGGGATTTTTGAATTAAGTAACAAAACAACACTTACCGGAAAACATGTTCTGCTGGTTGACGATGTGTTGACAACCGGCTCCACGCTCGAAGCATGTATTCACGCATTAATAGAAACTGAAGAAATAAAAGTTAGCGTTTTTACACTCGCTGTTGCTTAAGAAAAATATCATTTTAAACATTCAGGGATTTCTTTAGTCTAAAGAAATGATAAGATATTTAATATTGCCTGAAAAACTCACAACTCAATTCTATCCGAAAAATCAGCTTTCTTTGATTAATCATCAAAATTAATGTTGTATAATTATCCTTTTTAACTTGGTTTTTTGGATGCACAATTTTTTTTTATGCTTTTTTTGAAATCAGGCTTCAGGAATAGCATTATAAACCAAAAATAAATATGTAGTTTTGCAACTCAATGCATTCTTATCTTTATTTGCATTGTACATGATGAGCTATGCACTTTAATCCCCGCATTTTTATACCGTTTTTTTTCTTGTGGCTAGCCGGTTGTTCCTTCCAGCCCAGCGAGATGAAAATTGCCGAGCAGGTTATGGAAACTGCTCCGGACTCTGCTCTGCATCTGTTACAAAGCATGCATATCGATCACTCCATGTCAAGTGCCGATCGTGCCTTGTACGGATTACTCTACTTTCAGGCATTGGATAATAATAAATTGCCATTAAAACCAGACTCCTTGATAAACTTTTCACTGAACTATTATCAAAAGGAAAATGATATTAAACGACTTCCATATTGTTATTATTATAAAGCTGTAATTTTCAAAAATGCTCAACACTACGATGAATCTACTATATTTTACTTAAAGGCATTAGATCAACTTAAATTTAACAAAGACGATGTCTTATTTGGAAAAATATATGCTGCTATGGGTGATATTTGTTCAGTTCAAAAGGATTATGAGGAAGCTCTAAGAAAATATCATTTATCTGTTAATTATTACAATCAAGCAGGAAAACCAATAGAAGCAAGTTATCGGATTTTAGATATTGGAAGAACTTATCGACTTATTAAAAATTATAAAGCTGCTCATAGATATTATATTCAAGCTTTAACTCAAACGTCTGACTCAATCTTTCGAGGTGCTGCTTTACAAGAGATTGGGATTAATTATTACTGGGCTAAACAATTCGACTCTGCTCAATATTATTTACAACAAAGCTTGCTTTTTCCTTATAAAAGCACTAACTTTTCAATTCGATGTTATACTTTGGCTGATTTATATTTTGATATTGCTCAATATGACTCAGCATTTTATTATGCTTCTAAAGCACTTAACTACCCCACAAATTTTTTTACTCAACGTGATTGTTACCGAATATTGGCAAATACCGAAAACAAGAAAGGTAATTTCAAGCAAATGGCATATTACATGGTTCAATACCAAGCTTTTTCAGACTCCGTCCGAAAAATTGAATCGCAAACCAAAACGACTATACTGGAAGATATTCATCAAACAACAGAAGCTGCCGGAAAGACCAAACAGTATCTGACCATTTTAGGGTGGATCTTACCCTTTCTGGTGACCATCAGTATTTTTATTCTGTTGCGGTTACGCAAACGGAACAAAGGCAACGAAGAACAACTGGAACAGGTTGAATTGCAATTGAGTGAAAAGCAAAGCCTGCTAAGAAACAGTTTAATGCAAAAAATTACCGAAACCAAGACCTTGCAAGCAGCTGCCCGTAAAAAAGCTTCTCCTGCCGAACGGGAGATGATGGATAAAGAATTATATAATATTTGCCTGCATGTGAATGATTGGGGCACATTCAGCAATTTGATGAACCATACCTTCAACAACCTTATTAGTAAACTCGAAAGGAATTATCCTGATATTTCTCACAAAGAAATAACCTGGTGCTGTCTGTTTCTACTGGATGTTCCCACACTTGAAGTTCTTTTATTACTGGAATACAAACAGGATAGTTTGTATAAACTCAAACAACGCCTGGTACAAAAAATGAACCTGAAAAATGTCAAAGAATTAGAAAGCTGGCTCGAGAAATTGGTTGAAGTAAAATAATTCGCCAAACACAGTTTTTTAATTTTCACGCTCCCCAAAAAACCCTCTTTTTCCCTCTCTTTTTCATCAAAAAAAGCTTTGTCCAGATATTCCCTATCTGGACAATTTTATTTAGCTGATTATCTGATAGATAAAAAATGGCTTGTCCAGATTTTTTTTAGGCGAAAATTTGGATGCACTGGATGCAATTTATAATTTTACAACAGAACGGAAGGCTATATTTTTGTTTTCCGAAAAACATTGTTCACATTTAAAAAATCCATGTAATGAAAAAGTTTAATTTTTTGCTTTGTAGCATCTTTTTGATGCTGGTTTGTATCCTTCCGGTTCAAAATGTTTTTGCAGATGATGTTCCTCTTCTCAAAAAAGATGATCCTTCCGGAGGAACTATAGGTGGATCATCTGTTTTATCTTATTCCTTATTGTCAACTTCTTCAATTAGCACTGTGACCGCTAATGCAGTAACCGTTGATTTAACCGGAAATGAATTGACCTTAAATTTCAACAATCAGGTTGGAGTAGCTCAAATCTCGATCGTAGATCAAAGTGGATTTATTGTTTATCAAGATGCTGTTGATACTTACAGTACATCAGATCTGATTATTCCTGTTGACACATGGGAAAGCGGTAAATATAAAATAAAGATAACTTATGGTACGACTTCATTGTCAGGAAGTTTCAGATTATACTAAGTTATAAATAATACATGGTGATAAGCGGTACAGCCAGTATAAGTAATAATGATAAAACAAATGGTCCTGAACAAACCACTTCTTATTATTTTGGCTGTACTTCTTAGACACCTGATATTTCAATCAAGATATTACATTATTTTATGTCAAGAAAATTAAAAGCTTCGTTAAGAAAGAATCAATTAACCGAATACTCGAACGACTATGTCGCTCTGATTCTGGAAAGAGGAAGCATGAACACGGAAAATATTATTGATGAATTGCTAAACGACGGAGTTGATCTGAACAGGAAGATGGCATTGGATATCATTAATAGCTTCAATGCTAAAGTCTCCGATCTGGTGCTCTCAGGTTTCAATGTAAACACAGGCTTGATTAGTATTCATCCTGTAATCAAAGGAACTTTAAATGCCGGAAAATGGAATTCCAAAATCAATACAGTTTCAGTATCAATTAGTGAGAGTTACGATTTACGACAGGCAATTTCTGAAACTTTAGTAGAAGTAAAGGATGACAACGGGGAATCCTATATTATAAACAACCCGACAGAAATCAAGAAAATAAAAGGCTTTAAAATTGAGCCGGAAAGTGCAGATTCATCGATTGAAACTGATAACACAGCTTGTGGTATCGCATTCAGAAAGTGGTTGTTTGAACCCTGACTGTTCGTTAAAACATTTTTCCGGGAACTTATAAAACCCAATTTAATAAAACCAATCAAAATAAAAAAGTTTAGTTATCATTTTACATTTTAAAAATTATTCTTATGAAAGCACCATCGATCCGTTC